>CAYVOU010000040.1:5004-8313 GCA_964453295.1 uncultured Gammaproteobacteria bacterium | reverse complement strand
CTCCCGGATGCCACGGTTGGCCCAGGTTCAGGGGATAACGGGGATCCTCGTCGATCAGCCTGACGAAGGCGGGAACCCGGTCCGGGTCAAGTCCGCAGGCGGCGCTGAAGCGCAGACTGTGGCGGTTGGTGTCGTGATAGATCAGCTGGGCGGCATGAGCCTCGAAGTGCTTGGCGAGCCCCCGCAGAAACGGTTCCCAGGGCAGTCCGGCACTCGCCGTTTCATATAACCGGCCGAGCAATTCCGCCTGTTCGGAAAGTTTCGTATGTGTATGATTCATAACGGCCATCCATGTTTTGCGTCGGCAAGGCACAGTAAGCCCTGGTTCGCAGCACCGTCCTTGATATTACCCCAGGAAATTAACAAGCGGATTAACCGCCCACTCATTGATTCTGGTCAGCGAAAGCAAAAAGTTCAACTTTGACGTGGGCATGCACGCATTTCGTGCATTCAATCGGACTAACATTTTCGAATGCTTGCAGGCAAAAATCCTTAATTTGGGGGACGAAACTTGTGAGATGGCTGACGTAGACTGGAGTCACAGCATCGGAAGACGTCGCTTGATTACAAACTTATTACAGGCGCCTTCCGACGACTTATAGGGGGAACTCATCGCAGCAATATTGCACTAGCCAGGCCGGAGGCACACCCGACCTTGCATAGGGGCGCGATCCAATGCCGCCCCGGCCATGCCGAGGCTTGGCATAAGGAGACGATGCGGAAGGGATCCCGGTACTGCGAGTTGGTCCCGACCGTAAACCGTAGAAGCGAAAGGAATATCGCGTATGCCGAAAGGAATCGGCTCTACGGCCCTAAAACACCGCCGCTGACAGGGATCGTTGGCGGCGTTGTCATTTTATTTGTCCTGCCGCCGCTGCCGTTCAGTCTCCCGGCTGCCTTTGCTCAACCGTGACGAAGGCTAGCTTGCTGATACCGGCACGATCCGACGCGGCCAGCATGCGGGCGACGTCGCCGTACGGGACGTGTTCGTCGGCGTAGACGTGCAGGTTGAGGTCCGGATTGCGCTCGTGCATGGCCTTTAGCGCCCCCTCCAGCGCGCCGGCGGCGATGGGTTTTTTGTCGATATAGATCTGCCGCTGGGCATCGATGCTGAGTGCGACGATCTTCTGATCGGGCACCGGCGGCGTTGCCGCGGTCTTGGGCAGGTCGACCCGTATAGCCTGGGTCAGCAGCGGCGCCGTCACCATGAAAGTTATCAGTAGGACCAGCATGACGTCGACCAGCGGCGTCACGTTGATTTCGCTCATGGGTTCCTGTTCGGATGAGACATTGAAGGCCATGGTTATGATTCCCTCTTGATCCGGAAACCGGTCTTGATGGCCAGGTGCAAAAAGTCAGTGGCGAAGTCTTCCAGGTCCGCGACCGAGACTTTGACGTTGCGTACGAAGAAGTTGTAGGCAAGCACCGCGGGAATGGCGACCGCGATGCCGATGGCTGTCGCCACCAGCGCTTCCCCGATCGGCCCTGCCACGACGTCCAGGCTGGCGGACTTGCTCGTGGTGATGTCCTGAAGGGCGTGCATGATGCCCCAGACCGTGCCGAACAAGCCGACGAACGGTGAGGTGCTGCCGATGCTGGCCAGCAGGGTCAGGCCGTTTTCCATGTCGCCGCGCTCTTTCTGCAACTGCTGGCGCAGGCAACGTTCCAGCAGATCCTGGCGGTCGCCGCTGTGTTCAAGGTCGCGACCCGGGTTGGCCTCCACGTCGCGCAGCATGGTAAAGCCGGCGTCCGCCAGTCTTGCCGCGGGGCCGCGCTGGGCGCCCAGCTGGGCCGCGGCGGAAAGGTCCGGCGCGCTCCAGAAGCGTTCCTTAAATAGACGGTTCTGCCGCGACATGCGCCACTGGCCTATGGACTTGACGAATATCACCGTCCAGCTCAGTACTGAAAAGAATCCCAGCGTCCACAAAGTGGCATGGACGATAGTGGTTGCAGAAATTGATGTCATGGATTTCCTTGCTTAGTTTTGCAGTCTGAATGTGATCGGGACCGTGGCCCAGACGGCCACCGGCTCTCCGTTGCGCTTGGCCGGGTTGAAGCGCCAGGTCTTGACGGCATCGACAGCGGCCTCGTCGAGGATGTCGTGTCCGCTGCTTTCCTGCACGCTGACCGAGCCCACCGAGCCATCCGCCGCCACGTGTACCCGCAATATCACCTTGCCGGTCCAGTTTCGCATCAGCGCTTGCCGCGGGTAGGCGGGCTTGGGGTTGACGCGATAAGCCGCGCTGACCTCCGCGGCACTCATATCCGGCGGTGGGCCAGGCGGTGACGCCGGCACAGGGGCGGGCTTGGCGGCTGTCGGTGCGGCCGGGACCGGCGCCACCGGTGCCGGCGCGGGCTTGGGCGGCACCGGCTTAGGTTCGGGTTTCGGCGGCGGTACGGGCTTTGGCTTGGGCTTCGGCGTGGGTTTGGGCTTCGGCTTTGGCTTCGGTTTGGGTTTTTCCACCGGCTTGGGTGGCGGCTTGACCGCTTCCGGCTTGGGCGGCGGCGGTGGCTGCACCACGGGCTTCGGTTCCGGTGGTGGCGGGGGTTCCGGCGGCGGCGGTGTCGGGGCGGGCGGCTGCGGTTGCGGCGGTTCCACCGCCTTTGGCGGCTTCGGGGGGGCTGGCGGCGCGACGGTGACCAGCGATACCTGCACCAGCCTCGGGGGGATCAATTTCGGCGGCGCGGGAGGGCGCTGCAACCACCACCACGCCAGCCCCACGTGCAACGCGGTCGACAGCAGGAACAACGGCGTGAAAGCCGTGATCTGCCACCATTTCAGCTCAGTTCGTTCGCGTGGCCCCGGCGCCTCGCGCCCGACCCTTTCGAGGCTGCCGTTGGGCAGCAGGGTCGGCGCAAGCGCCTGGGCGTCAGGCGGTGCCGGGGAGCGACCCGGGTGGGGTGTGAATGGGAGCACGATGTCCGGTCTTCCTTCAGCCGGTGCGCCGTTCCGGCATGGCCGGTACGGCAGCCCAACGGTTATTCGGTGTTGTAGCCGAGCGCGGGAGAGAGCCAGCGCTCGATCGTCTTGACGTCCATTCCTTTCCGTTTGGCGTAATCATGCACCTGATCTTCGTTAATCTTGCCGAGGCCGAAATAGCGGGACTCGGGATGCGAGAAATACCAGCCGCTCACCGATGCGGCCGGGTACATCGCGAAACTGTCGGTCAGCCGTATGCCGGCCCTGGCTTCGGCGTCCAGAAGCTTCCACAGCAGGGCCTTCTCCGTATGGTCGGGGCAGGCGGGATATCCCGGCGCCGGCCGTATTCCCTGATAACGTTCCTCGATCAGGTCGTCGTTGGCGAGACT
>CAYVOU010000040.1:0-4994 GCA_964453295.1 uncultured Gammaproteobacteria bacterium | reverse complement strand
TGGCGCCATAGCCCCAGAACTCGCGTCGAACCCGTTGGTGCATGCGCTCGGCGAAAGCTTCGGCAAGCCGATCGGCCAGCGCCTTGACCATGATCGCGTTGTAGTCGTCGTGGTCCTTTTCGAAGCGTTCGATAACGGCCTCGATGCCCAGCCCGGTGGTCACCGCAAAGGCCCCGATGTAGTCAGGGACCCCGGTCTCCTTCGGCGCGATGAAATCCGCCAGTGCGAAATTGGACTGGCCGGGCGGCTTCTGTGTCTGCTGGCGCAGACTGTGGATGACCATCAATTCACCGTGACGGCTATTGTCCGTATAAAGTTCGATGTCGTCATCGCCCACGGCGTTCGCGGGAAAAATTCCTATCACAGCGCTGGCGCGCAGCCATTTTTCCCTGACCAGCCTGTCGAGCATGGCGCGTGCGTCGTCGAACAGCTTACGGGCTTCCGTTCCCACCACTTTATCGTCCAGGATGCGGGGATATTTACCAGCCAGTTCCCAAGTGACGAAGAATGGCGTCCAGTCGATATAATCGACCAGTTCTTCCAGCGGATAGTCCGTGAACGTTTGCACGCCCGTTTGCTGCGGTGCGGGTGGCGTGTAATTGCGCCAGTCGATTGGCGCCCGGTTGGCGCGGGCGTCGGCAATGCTCAGCCACTCGATCCTTGCCTGTTTGCCCTTGTGCCGTTCGCGCACCGTATCGTACTCGGTCTTCAGTTTGGTGATGAAGTCCGGTTTCAGGTCGTTGCTGATGAGACTTGTGGCCACGCCGACGGCGCGCGAAGCGTCCTTGACGTGTACGACAGGCTGTTGGTAGCCGGGGTCGATCTTCACCGCCGTATGCGCCTTGGAAGTGGTGGCACCGCCAATCAGGAGCGGCAGGCCGATGTCCAGCCTCTGCATTTCCTTGGCCACGTGCACCATCTCGTCCAGAGAAGGCGTAATCAGGCCCGACAGGCCGACAATGTCGGCGTTAAATTCTCGGGCGGCTTCCAGGATCTTGTCGCAGGGGATCATGACACCCAGGTCCTTGACCTCGAAGTTGTTACATTGCAGCACCACACCGACGATGTTCTTGCCGATGTCGTGGACATCGCCCTTGACGGTGGCGAGCACGATGCGGCCGGCGTTGCGGGTGGACGGATTGCGCCGTTTTTCTTCCTCGAGATACGGAAGCAGGTACGCCACGGCCTTCTTCATGACCCGGGCGCTCTTCACCACCTGCGGCAGGAACATCTTGCCCGAGCCGAACAGGTCGCCGACCACGTTCATGCCATCCATGAGCGGTCCTTCGATCACCGACAGCGGGCGGTCGTAATTCTGCCTGGCTTCCTCGGTATCGATCTCGATGTAATCGGTGATGCCTTTGACGAGGGCGTGCCGGAGCCGCTCGTTGACGGGCGTGTCGCGCCAGGCGAGATCCTCCTGCTTGGTCTTGGCCGTGCCCTTGACGTTTTCCGCGAACTCCACCAGCCGTTCGGTCGCGTCAGGTCGCCTGTTGAGCAGCACGTCTTCGATGTGCTCGAGCAGGTCCTTGGGAATTTCCTCATAAATGCCGAGCTGGCCGGCGTTGACGATGCCCATGTCCATGCCGGCCTTGATGCCGTGATAAAGGAAAGCGGCGTGGATCGCCTCGCGCACGGGGTTGTTGCCACGGAATGAGAAGGAGACGTTGCTGACGCCGCCTGAGACCAGGGCATGAGGCAGGTGATGCTTGATGAGCCGGGTCCCCTCGAAATAGGCCAGCGCGTAATTGTTGTGCTCCTCCATGCCGGTCGCGACCGTCAGGATGTTCGGATCGAAGATGATGTCCTGGGGCGGAAAGTCCACCTTCTGAGTCAGGATTTCGTAGGTGCGCTTGCAGATTTCGAACTTGCGCTCGGAGGTATCGGCCTGGCCGGTTTCATCGAAGGCCATGACGATGACTGCCGCGCCGTAGCGTCTTGCCAGGCGGGCCTGTTCGATGAATTGTTCCTCACCTTCCTTGAGGCTGATTGAATTGA
The DNA here is from genome assembly GCA_964453295.1 of uncultured Gammaproteobacteria bacterium. Classification (GTDB taxonomy): domain Bacteria; phylum Pseudomonadota; class Gammaproteobacteria; order JAJPIJ01; family JAJPIJ01; genus CAYVOU01. Next base: position 2,996 of record CAYVOU010000040.1, on the reverse strand, counting down.
CGACACCCTTGCCCTGCAGACATTGCAGGCCGGCTTCCAGCACCGACCATTTCGACGAGTCGAGCATCACCGGCACCTTGGCGATGTCGGGCTCGGCGGAGATCAGATTGACGAACCTCCGCATGCAATCCTCGGAGTCGAGCATCCCCTCGTCCATGTTGATGTCGATGATCTGGGCGCCGTTTTCCACCTGCTGCTTGGCGACTTCCACGGCCGTGTCGAAGTCGCCGCTCTTGATCAGAGTGGCGAACCTGGGCGAGCCGGTGACGTTGGTGCGTTCGCCGACGTTGACGAAGTTGGTGTCCGGTGTAATGGTCAGCGCTTCCAGCCCGCTCAACCGGCAGTAAGGCGCAATGCTGGGGATGGCGCGCGGTCTCACTTCGCGGACCGCCGCCGCGATGGCGCGGATGTGCGCGGGCGTGGTGCCGCAGCAGCCGCCGACGATGTTGAGAAAGCCGGATTCGGCGAATTCCTTCAGGATTGCCGCCATCATTTCCGGCGTGTCGTCATACTGGCCGAATTCGTTCGGCAGGCCGGCGTTGGGATGCAGGCTGACATGGCTGTCGGCGATCTTGGCGAGTTCCTCGACGTAGGGCCGCAGATCGGCGGCGCCCAGGGCGCAGTTGAGACCGATGGAGAGCGGTCGCGCATGGGAGACGGAGTTCCAGAAGGCCTCGGTGGTCTGGCCGGTCAGCGTACGGCCGCTCTTGTCGGTAATCGTGCCGGAGATCATGACCGGCACCCGGACACCGTGCTGCTCGAAGAACTGTTCGATGGCGAACAGCGCGGCCTTGGCGTTCAACGTATCGAAGACCGTTTCCACCAGCAGCAGATCGGCACCGCCGTCGAGCAGGCCGCGTATGGACTCGGTGTAGGCGGCGACCAGGGTGTTGAAGTCGACGTTGCGGAAACCGGGGTTGTTGACGTCGGGTGAAATCGACGCGGTGCGGTTGGTCGGTCCGAGTACGCCGGCGACGTAGCGCGGCCGCGACGGGTCGGCAGTCTCGAATTCGTCGGCGGCGGCGCGGGCGAGCGAGGCGCCGGTCTTGTTCAGCGCGTACACCTGATCCTCGAGCTGGTAGTCGGCCTGGGCGATCGACGTCGAGTTGAAGGTGTTGGTTTCGATAATGTCGGCGCCGGCCTCTAAGTAGGCCCGGTGAACCGCCCCGATGACGTCCGGGCGGGTCAGGCTCAGCAGGTCGTTGTTGCCTTTTAGATCGCAGCCATGATCGACGAACTGCGCGGAGTGCTCGCAGCCATGCTCATGGTCGTGGAGCGTGGCGCCGCGGAAATCCGGTTCCTCGAGGTGATAGGACTGAATGACGGTGCCCATGGCGCCGTCGAGGACGAGAATGCGCTCCCTTAGCAGGCTGGGAAGTCGTTCGAGGCGTTGCTGCCGCGCTTGGTTATCTGAATGCATGCTTGACTTTCTGAATATCTGGTGAACCGATAAAAACGCCTATTTTACATCATGCAGGCGGTTCGGTCGGCCCGTCGTTGTATGAGCCGGCCGCGAGCGCGAGGAGCTGCGGATAGGGGATCAGGACTTCGACCCGCAGGCCCTGCGGCCGCACCGCGTGCAATTGCACGTCGCCGCCGTGAAGCTCGGCGATACGTTGCACGATCGACATGCCCAGTCCGCTACCGGGAGTGCGGCGGTCAACGCCGCGATAGAAACGCTCGAAAACCCGCCGGTGTTCCTCCGCGGGGATGCCCGGGCCGGAATCCGACACGGTGAAGAGGACGCCGGTTTCAACCGGTTCCACTGCGACACTGACCTCGCCATCCGCGGGCGTGTATCGGACGGCGTTGTCAATCAGATTGCGCAACAGGATGCTGATCGCCTGCGGATCGCAGGGTAGCATGATTGCCGCGCCGACGTTCGGGTGCAGGCGGATACCCTTGGCCCTGGCCTGGCCGCCAAGGCGTTCCACCGCCTCGGCGGCCAGGGCGGAGACGTCCACGGGATCGAAGGCATGCCGGCCGCTTTCCGGGTCCATGCGTGCCAGGATCAGCATCTGCTCGACCAGATGTATCGCTTCCTCGATGCCTCGGTTCAATTGTTTCAAAGCATGCATTCGCGCCGGATCGTCGCCCGCGCGCAAGGCGACCTGCACCTGGGTCTTGAGCCCGGCGAGCGGCGTTCTCAATTCGTGCGCGGCATCGGAGGTCAGCCGCCGTTCGCCTTCCAGCACCTGCCGAAGCCGTTTGAGCAGGCGGTTGATCTCGCTGACCAGGGGAACGAGCTCCACCGGCAGGAGTTCTGTCGGCAATGGCTCAAGGCGCAACGGGTCGCGGTTGCGGATGGCCCTGGCGAGTTCCCGTAGCGGCCGCAGGCCGGTGCCGATGCTGCGCCATATCCAATAGGCCAGCACGAAAGCGCCGATCACGGGGGGCAGCAGGCTTTTCAGGGCCAGCTCGAGGATCAGGCTGTCGCGGGCCGCTTTCGATTCCGCCACCCGCAGCTCGATCCGCAGTGCGGGATCGCGCAGGTTGTAGACGCGCCAGTCGGTTTCGCCGATGTGGGCCTCGCTGAACCCTTCGCGCGTATTGGAAAGCGGTGCTGCGGGGGCGTCGGCGGATCGCAGTCGCACTGTTCCGTCCTTGGCCGCGATCTGAAACACCAATTGCTTTTCATAGGGATAGCCGGCCAGCGCCTGGCTGCCGCTGTCCGACAACGCTTGCCCGCCCGGTCCGGACGTGACCCCGGACGCGTCGGCGCCATGCGTGTGCAGCAGGGCAAGCAACAGCTGCGCCGACTGGATCAGGTGGGCATCGAAGATGCGCAGGACTTCGTTGCGGGCGACCGCGAAGTTTATCGCGGCAACCGCGAGCCAGGTTCCGACGGTGGCGGCTATCAGGCTGGCCAGCAGCCGTTGTTGCAGCGAACGGTTCATGCCGCCGGATCGATCGTGTAGCCGACGCCGCGGACGGTGCGTATGCGTTCGGCGCCGAGCTTGCGGCGCAGGTTGTGAATATGGACGTCCAGGGAATTG
>CAYVOU010000039.1:7978-8518 GCA_964453295.1 uncultured Gammaproteobacteria bacterium | reverse complement strand
GCCCGCCGATAGTATGTAGACGTAGTCGGCGATGGAAACGGTTTCGTGGATGTCGTGCGAGATCACGATGCTGGTTACGCCCAACGCATCGTTCATCAGCTTGATCAACCGCACCAGCACGCCCAGGGAGATCGGGTCCTGGCCGGTGAAGGGTTCGTCGTACATGATCATCATCGGGTCGAGCGCGATCGCGCGCGCCAGCGCCACCCGCCTGGCCATGCCGCCGGAAAGCTGCGCCGACATCAGGTCGCGCGCACCGCGCAGCCCCACCGCCTCGAGCTTCATCAGCACCAGGTCGCGGAGCATCGACTCGGGCAGTTTGGTATGTTCCCGCAGCGGGAAGGCCACGTTCTCGAAGACCGTCAGGTCCGTGAGCAGGGCGCCGCTCTGAAACAGCATGCCGATGCGCTTGCGCAGCCGCATCAGTTCGCGACGGGAAAGCGTCGGCACATCTTCCCCATCCACAACGACGCTGCCGCTGGCCGGTTTCAGCTGGCCGCCGATCAGACGCAACAGCGTGGTCTTGCCGCAACCGCTGGG
>CAYVOU010000039.1:0-7968 GCA_964453295.1 uncultured Gammaproteobacteria bacterium | reverse complement strand
TGATCTTGCCCTTCGGAATGTCGATGTCGACATTGTCGAAGATGGCGCGATTACCACGATAGAAGCTTAAGCCTCGGACCTTGACCAGGGATTCGGCAATTTGAGTGTTATTGTTCTGCATCCGCTTGGAGAATCGAATCAAGGGGCATGATTCTCGGGTAGCACCTGCGCCGCGTCAACCGCCCTCATGTTAAGATGACGCCGGATCAAACGGTTATCGCCACTTGGAGGAGACTGTTATGGGCGCGAAATCCTCTGCACTACCGCTGTTGGCACTCGCGTTCGGCCTTTTTACGGCCGCGCCTATCCAGGCGGAACCCACGCCGGCACCGGCCGGCGCCGAAGCTTACCTCATCAGCCCGATTGACGGGGCCACGGTCAGTTCGCCGCTGACGGTGCGTTTCGGCCTGAAAGGCATGGGGGTGGCACCGGCGGGCATCCAGGTGCCGAACACCGGCCACCATCACCTGATCGTCGACGCCGAGGCGCCCTCAACGACACAACCGATCCCCAAGGATGCACAGCATCTGCATTTCGGCGGCGGCCAGACCGAGACCGTGCTCGACCTGCCGCCGGGCAGGCACACGCTGCAACTGCTGCTGGGCGATTATGCGCATGTGCCGCACGATCCGCCGGTAATGTCGAAACCGATCACCATTACCGTCGAATAACCCTTAAGATCAGGCTGCCGCCCAAGTGCCCTTTTCGATGAATTCGATCTTGTAGCCGTCCGGATCCTCGACGAAGGCAATCACGGTCTTACCGTGCTTCATGGGGCCGGCCTCGCGCACGACCTTGCCGCCTTTCGCCCGCACCTTGTCGCAGGCCTCGGCGGCATTGTCGACTTCCAGCGCCACGTGGCCGTAGGCATTGCCGAGGTCGTACTGGCCGGTATCCCAGTTATGGGTCAGCTCCAGCACGGTGTGGTCCTTTTCGTCACCGTAACCGACGAAGGCCAGTGTGAACTTGCCTTCGGGGTAGTCCTTGCGCCGCAGGATCTGCATACCCAGCACGTTGGTGTAGAAATCGATCGAGCGGTCCAGATTGCCGACTCGCAACATCGTATGCAGCATTCGCATCGCCTGTCCTCCTGTCTTGCTTCTAATGATTTGTCTTCGATGGTATCCCGGGCTGGCAGTTGAACCAAACCGCCGCTGTACGACAGGCCCGGAAGTCGCCGGCCGAAGTTCGCGGCGCGCGCCGCAGTGGCGACGGTCCGCGCCGCGCTACAGGCTGATCCGGATCGCGGCGGCGGCGCGGCAGGCCTTGTCGCGCGCCGAGCGGACATCGCCGTCGCGTGCCAGTGTCACGCCCATGCGGCGATGACCCTGCACTTCCGGTTTGCCGAATAAACGCAGCGCCGTGTCGGTATCCACCAGCGCCGCCTCGAGGTTGCCGAAGCTGACCGACTGCGAGCTGCCGTCGACCAGCAGCGCGCAGGACGCCGCCGGTCCGAACTGGCGGATCACCGGCACCGGCAGGCCGAGGATGGCCCGCACGTGCAAGGCAAACTCGGAAAGATCCTGTGAGATCAGCGTGACCAGCCCGGTGTCATGCGGGCGCGGCGACACTTCGCTGAACCAGACCGTGTCGCCCTTCACGAACAACTCGACGCCGAAAATGCCGCGGCCACCCAGGGCGCCGGTCACAGCCTCGGCGATCCGTTCGCTTTCGGCCAGGGCCGCCGTCGACATCGGCTGCGGTTGCCACGATTCGCGGTAATCGCCGTCCACCTGCCGGTGCCCAATGGGCGCGCAGAAAGCGGTGCCGCCGACGTGGCGCACGGTCAGCAGGGTGATTTCGTAGTCGAAGTCAACGAAGCCCTCGACGATGACGCCGGTGCCGCCGACTCTCCCGCCGCTGACGGCATAGTCCCAGGCCTTCTCGATGTCGGCCTCGCTTTTAATCACCGACTGCCCCTTGCCCGAAGAACTCATGACCGGCTTCAGCACGCAGGGCAGTCCCAGCGCCGCAACAGCCTGGCGGCAGTCCTCGATGCTGTCTACGAAGCGGTAGGGCGAAGTCTTCAACCCGAGTTCCTCGGCCGCCAGGCGGCGTATGCCTTCCCGGTTCATGGTCAGCCGCGCCGCCCGCGCCGTCGGGATCACGGTGTAGCCCTCGCCTTCCAGTTCGATCAGGGTGTCGGTGGCAATCGCCTCGATTTCCGGCACGATGAAATGGGGGCGTTCCTGCTCCACGATCCGCCGCAGCGCCTCGCCGTCCAACATGCTGACGACGTGGCTGCGATGAGCGATTTGCATGGCCGGCGCATTCGCATAACGATCGACGGCGATGACCTCGACGCCGAGGCGCTGCGCTTCCAGCGCGACTTCCTTGCCCAATTCCCCGGAACCCAGCAACAACATCCGGATTGCCGTTTCGGTCAGCGGAGTACCTATGCTTGTCATGCGGATAGCATCCTGTCGGTGATTTTCACGTGGATCGCAGCCGAAAGCCCAACCGGGCGAGCGTGGCTGCGGTAGCATCGCCCGGCGCCGAAGTGATTATCTCGCAGGCGCCGAATTCGCGGCGCACGGGATAGTCGCGCCGCAGCCTGTCGAAGCCGGCCGCCCGCTCTGCCGTCGACAACGACAGCATCGCCTTGAGCGGGGCGCTGTCACGGGCCGGATCATAGCAGTTCCGGACCACCGGACTCAGCGCGGCAAGGCCTTCAACCGAGGTCGATGCATCAATACGCACGCACGGCGGTGGTGCCTTGTCCTGCGGCACCCAGCGTCGCGGCAGCTTGAAAAAATCGCAGGCGGCAGCGTAAATCATCTCCGTCGCCCGCAGCTTACCGTCAAAACTGTATCCGGCAATGTGAGGCGTCGCGATTGTGGCTTTCTGCAACAGGCGCGGGTCGATGGCCGGCTCGCCTTCCCAGCAGTCAATCACGCAACGCATCGCCGGGTGTTGGTCCAGCTGTTCGAGCAGCGCCGCCTCGTCGATAACACCGCCGCGGGCGGTGTTGATCAGAATGGCGTCCGGGCGCAATCGCCGCAGCCGCGCCGCGTTCAGCAACCCGGCTGTCGGATAGGGCCCGGTCCGCGTCAGCGGCACGTGCAACGTGACGATGTCGGCGTCGAGCACCTGGTCCAGGTCCAGATAACGGCCATTGCCGCCGGCCGCCTTGAGCGGCGGGTCATTCAGCAGGCAATGCATGCCCAACGCTTCCAGCAGGGTCACGACCCGCGAGCCGACCTGCCCGCAGCCGATAACCGCCGCGCGCAAACCGTTGGCGTCACGTCGCTGCGCAAGCAACAGTTCCACCACCGCGGCAACGACGTACTCGGCTACGGAGCGGGCATTGCTGCCCGGCGCCGAGACGAAATGCACGCCGCGCTCGCGTAGCAATTCCAGATCGACATGGTCGACGCCGCTGGTGGCGCTGGCGATAAAGCGCACACGGCTGCCTTCAAGCAGCTGCCGATCGACGCGGGTGACGGACCGAATCAGCCAGGCGTCGGCGTCACGCGCCAGTGCCGGCGTCCATTCCCGCCCCGGTTGCAGGAACACCTCGCCGAGACCGCTGAACGCCGCTTCGACCTCGGTAATGTTGGGATCGGCCAGGATCCTCACCGAACGCTCAGCTTATGAAGGGCAACGGATTGCGGGTGACCGCCACCGCGACGATATAGAAGAACACCGCCTGCGCCGCCAGCCAGGCCCAGAGCCGCCTGCGCTTGAACGCGACCGTGCCGAGGCCGATGTACACCACCAGGGCGAGAAGCTTGGCGGCAAGCCAGGGATGACTGCCGGGAGACTGTTGCGTGATCACGGCGAGCGTGACGCCGCTGGCCAGCAGGAAGGTGTCATTGACGTGCGGCACGATGCGCACCCAGCGCCGTTGCAACTGCGGCGAGGCTTTGAGCATCCATACCCCGCGCAGGAAGAACAGGCTGTAGCTGATCAGCGCAAAGGTGACGTGCAGCGGTTTGACGATCAGTTCGGCGTTCACGGCTGGCAGGTCGGAATTCCCGGTCGGTTTCGTGACATGGCCACCTCGCAGGTGACGGCAAAGTAGCTCATGTCCGCGGGTGTTCGGGCTTGGACCTGGTGACGAGCCTCATCATCCTCTCCCCAACTCTCCCCGCCGGGAAAGCAAGTCCAATCGGAAACTTGTCTGGCGCTCCCCTTCTTACCTCGTCCGAAACCGGGACGCCGCGGCCAACAATGGTTCAGGTCGCGGCCGAGCGCGTCAGACCATGCTGCCGTCGGCGCTCACGCCTTCTTTCTGTACCGGCATCAGCGCCTTGCGATCCACGCCCAGGGCCACGGCTACCGGACTTGCGATGTAGATCGAGGAATAGGTGCCGATCACCACGCCCATCAGCATGGTCACCGCGAAGGGTTCGTTGAGGTGGCCGCCGAAAGCCCACAAGGCAATCAGCACCAGCGAGGTCGAAACGTGGGTCATGATGCTGCGCGACAGGGTCTGGTTGACCGAGGCGTTGACCACCTCCAGGGCGTCGGCATTGCGCATCTTGCGGAAGTTCTCGCGGATGCGGTCGAAGATGACGATAGTGTCGTTCAGCGAATAACCGACCACGGTGAGCAGCGCCGCCAGCACGCTGAGATCGAAATCCCAGGGCATCAGCAGGAAGAAGCCCGCGGTCAGGATGGTATCGTGCAGCGTTGCAATCACGGCGGCCAGCGCCAGCTTCGACTCGAAACGCAGGGCAATATAGATCAGGATGCCGATCAGTGCGCCAATCAGGGCCAGGGCGCCGTCCTCGGCGAGCTGCGCGCCCACCTGCGGGCCGACGAACTCGATGCGTTTCAGCTCCACTTCCTTGTCATGTGCACGCAGCAGGTCGAGCACCTTGTTGCTGATGTCGGCGGTGGTCAAACCCTTGCGCGGCGCCAGTCGCACCAGCACGTCCTGGCTGGTGCCGAAATACTGCACGACGGCATCCTTGTAACCGCCCGCCTGCAATTCCTTGCGAACGGCATCGGTTTGTATGGATTTGTGGTAATCCAGTTCGATCATCGTGCCACCGGTAAAATCGATGCCGAACTTGAAACCGATGGTCGAAATTGCAATCACCGCGACGATACTGGTGATGAGCGAGAACCGCAGCCAGAAGATGCGGTACCGCATGAAATCGAACGTGGGAACGGACTTGAAGATTTTCATGAGTTTTGGCCGGCGTGTTTACCTTGAATCATATGGATAGCTGGGTGACGCGGCGGCTGCCGTAGATTGTGTTGATCAATACGCGGGTGACGGTCACGGCGGTGAACATCGACGTTACGATGCCGATGCAAAGCGTGATGGCGAAGCCCTTGATAGGGCCGCTACCGACGCCAAACAGCAATACGCCGGCAATCAGCGTGGTGATGTTGGAGTCGAGAATGGTCGCCCAGGCGCGTTCATAGCCGGCGTTGATGCTGGCCTGCGGTGTATTGCCGTTGCGCAGTTCCTCGATCACGCGCTCGTTGATCAGCACGTTCGCGTCGACGGACACGCCCAATGTCAGCACGATACCGGCAATACCCGGCAGGGTCAGCGTGGCCTGCATCAGCGACATGATGGCCACGATGAACACCAGGTTGAGCAGCAGTGCGACGTCGGCGGTCAGGCCGAACACATGGTAATAGCTCGCCATCAGCAGCAGCACCAGGGCCATGGCGATAGTCACCGAGATCATGCCCTTGTGGATGTTGTCATGGCCCAGGCTGGGACCGACGGTGCGTTCCTCGATGATCTGGATGGGCGCGGCCAGCGCCCCGGCGCGCAGCAGCAGGGCCAGGTTGCGGGCCTCGGTGGTGCTGTCCAGCCCGGTGATCTGGAAGCTGCGCCCCAACTCCTCGCGGATGGTGGCGACGTTGATCACCTGCTCGCTGTGCACGGGGATCTGCTTGGTCTTGCCGTCTTCCTTGATGGTCTTGGTCTTGTTCTCGATGAAGACGACCGCCAGCGGCTTGCCGACGTTGTCGCGGGTGGCACGCGAGAGCCGTGCCCCGCCCTTGCCATCCAGCCGTATGCTGACATTGGGCGTGCCGCTCTGCTGGTCAAATCCGGAGGCGGCATCAACGATCGAGTCGCCGGTCAGGATGATCTCCTTCTTCAGCAACACGGGCTCGCCCTTGCGATCCTTGTAGACCTTGGAACCCGGCGGCACCTTGCCCTCCGCCGCGGCTCGCAGGTCGTGGGTGGTGTCGACCAGGTGGAATTCCAGGGTCGCGGTCGCGCCCAGGATGTCCTTGGCGCGTGCGGTATCCTGGACACCAGGCAGTTCGACGACAATATGATCTTCGCCCTGCTGCTGGATAACCGGTTCGGCGACGCCCAGTTCATTGACGCGATTGCGAAGCGTGGTCAGGTTCTGCTGGATGGCGAATTTCTTTTGCTCGCGCAGGTAGGCGGGCTTGACCGTCAGGTTCAGATCCGGGGAACTCGCGTCCTGATCGGGCGCGACCTGCAGATCCAGGTATTCCTTGGCTATGACCGCCTCGCCCTTCTTGCGGTTTTCAAGGTTAAGGAACTGGATGGTCAACCCGCCGTTGTCGCCGCGGGAGATGCTGTGATACCGGATCCGCTTCTCGCGCAGGTTGGTGCGCAAGTCGGAAACAAAGCGCTCTTCCGCCTGCTTGGTCGCGGCGGCGGTGTCCACCGACAGCAGGAAATGCACGCCGCCGCGCAGGTCCAGGCCGAGATACATGGGCTTGGCGCCCAGCGCCACCAGCCATTTCGGTGTCGCGGGCGCCAGGTTCAGCGCCACGGAGTAGTCCTCGCCCAGGGCAATGCTGACCAGGTCGCGGGCCTTCAGCTGCGTGTCGGTGTCGTCGAACCGGACCAGGATATTGTCGGGGCTGAGTTCGACGGACTTGGGCTTGATGCCGTTCTTGTCGAGCACCTGCTCGATCCGCTTCTCCAGCGCGGCATCTATCGGTTTATTGTGGCTGGAGGACACCTGCAAGGCCGGATCCTCGCCAAACAGGTTCGGCGCGGCGTAGAGCACGCCGAGCAGGATCGTGACCGAAATGAAGATGTACTTAAAAAGAGAGGTGCGGTTCATGCTGGGGCCATTTGACGACGGTGCGTCATTTATTATTCGTGTTTTTTGTTAAAGGCTCTTGAGGGTGCCTTTGGGAAGAACGGTCGCAATGGCCTGCTTCTGGATCCTGACCTCCACGCCCTTGGCGACCTCGAGCGAAAGGAAGTTTTCACCCAGTTCCGTGACCCGGCCGGCCAGGCCGCCGTTGGTCACGCATTCATCGCCCTTGGACAGGCCCTCGACCATCTGCCGGTGTTCCTTCTGCCGCTTCATCTGCGGGCGGATCAGGAAAAACCAGAAGACCACGAAGAGGATCAGCAGTGGCGCCATTGACAGCAGACTGGCGGCGCCACCCGCCGGTGCCGCCCCCTGGGCGAAGGCATCTTGAATAAAAAAGCTCATAGTCGGTAATCCGATGATTTATATGAACGTATGGACCGATTTCCAGGCCGCCTCGCCATGCATTTGACGGCGTAAAGTCCGACTTGTCCGGTTCCGCCAACCTGCTTATGGAACGCGAAATCGACGACCTGGCCGCAGCGGTTTGCCCCGGGCCGGCCCGGAAAAGCGCGCATTATGCCCCATTTTTGCGTCGGGCATAAAACTCAGCGACATATGACTCCAGACACTGACCGGCAATGGCCTGTCGAAGTTCAGCCATCAGGCCCAGATAGTAGGCGAGGTTATGCAGGGTATTCAGGCGCAAACCGAGGATCTCGCCGGTCCGGTCGAGATGGTGCAGATAGGCCCGCGAATAGTTGCGGCAGGTGTAGCAACCGCATTTCGGGTCCAGCGGCCCGGTGTCGCGTTTGTGCTCGCTGTTACGAATACGGACCACACCGTCATGGGTGAACAGGTGCCCGTTGCGGGCATTCCGGGTCGGCATCACGCAGTCGAACATGTCGATGCCACGGCGCACGGCTTCGACCAGATCCTCAGGCGTCCCGACTCCCATGAGGTAACGCGG
>CAYVOU010000038.1:0-8561 GCA_964453295.1 uncultured Gammaproteobacteria bacterium | reverse complement strand
GGCGGGCGACGCGCCGCAGCGCCTGTTCCAGCGCCTCGCGATATTGTTCCGGCATCAGTTTCTCGGGCAGCGGCAGGTTGAAATTGTAACCGGCGCCCGGGCCGGCGCCCTCCTCGTCGCGGAAACCGCTGAAGTACGGATAGGCAAAGCTGGGGTGGCCGTGCAGCGACACAGTGAGCACGTCGTTGCGGTGGTAGAAGATGTCCTGGGTGCCGTTGCCGTGATGGTAATCGATATCCAGCACGGCGACCCTGCCGTAGCGGCTCAGGAAATGCGCGGCGATGGCAGCGTTGTTGAAGTAGCAGAAGCCGCCGAAGGCACGCCGCTCGGCATGGTGGCCGGGCGGCCTGACCAACGCATAGGCCAGCTGTGAACCGGTCAGGACACTTTCAGCCGCGGTCAGGGCACAGTCGACGGCGCCCAGTGCCGCCGGCCAGGCATTGCCGTTGATTGGCGTGAAGGTGTCGATGCAGAAATAGCCGGCGCGTAAAGGCAGTTCGTTCGGCGGGCGCGCCGGGTTTCGAATCGGGAACACGTAAGGATAGACGGAGCGCGTGGTACCGACCTGGGCGCAGGCGCGGCGCAGGTAGTCGACCAGCTGGCCGTCGTGCACGGCGCGGATGTGACGCTCGGCGAAATGCCTGGGCGTTTCGCGCGTGAATAGTCCCGAACGATCCAACTCGCGCAGTATGGCGGCGACACGCACCGGGGCTTCGACATAGCCGCGCTCGCGCACGTGGTGAATATCGTGACCGGCATTGATGATCAGCGGGATCTTTCCCTCCGCGGCGGACTGGACTGTCGCTGCCACCCGCCGGGATGCCTTTACGTAACGCGGCGGGCGCAACTGCACCGGATCGTCGACGATGGAATCAATCACCAATTTGTTGTAAGCCGGTGGACACAACTCGCCGTACTTGCGTTCGAGGATGGCGCCGACCACGGCGCGCATCTGGTCGCGGCTCGGCAGTTCGGGGCGGCCGATCGCATCGAGCACCAAATAAGGCGGGTTATCGCCGCCCGGTGTGACCGGCGTTTCGTAAGCGGTGTTGGCGATAGGGCGGGCGCCCCAGCGCTCGTAGAAACGCAGGCGATCGGCGTTCTGCTTGCGGGTCGCGGCGTCGCGCGACAGGGCCGGGTCGTCAGGCAGGCATTCGAAGAACACGCCGATGGCGTCCAGCCGCGCCGCCTGTTCGCGCACGCGCTCGTACAGGACGCCACCGATGCCGCCACCCGCCTTGCCGGGGCGGCTGGCGATGAAGTCGAGGTAGCAGAACTTCAGGTCCGGGGCATGCAGCAGCAGTGCGAAGCCGCGGACCCGATCCTCCGCGTCCTCGACCACCAGCAGCACCGGGCGGAATCGGTACTTGAGCGGATCGCGCAGCTTGGCCGGCAGGCCGTCCACTTCGTCCGCCTTGAGCCCGGGAAATTGCGCCCGCAGGATTTCCTGCACCTGGCGCACGGCCTCGGCATTGGCGGGACTGTTGTCGTCGGGAACCTGGCGGATCCGGAACATGGCGGCGATCCGGATTAGGCGTGAACGGCTGCAGTGAGCAGCCGCGCGACGATGGCGTTCAGGTCGAGGCCGATACGGGCGGCGGCGGCGGTGAATCCCGCATGCGCGGCGATGCAGGGGTTGGCGTTGATCTCCAGTATCCAGGGCCGACCGGCGGCATCGACACGAAAATCCACGCGCGCGTAGCCGCGCAAGCCGAACAACTTCCAGCATGATCGCGACATTGCTGCCAGCGTTTCACGCAAATCCGCGTCCGCCGGTGGCAGGTCGAAGCGGCGACGGGTGTGCGAGTAGCCGAAGCTGTCCGCATCCCACTTGGCAGCATAGTCGACGATCCGCGGCATGTTGGCTGGAAAATCGACGAATTCCATCTCGGCGATCGGCAGGACCGCGGGACCGCCGCCAGGATCGGACAGATTGGCCAGCAGACCAACGTTGAATTCACGGCCTTCGATATAGCGTTCGGCGAACCATTCACCGCCGTGGCGACGGGTGCAGTCGCTGATACGCTCGCGCGCCGCCGCAATCCCCTCCACCAGGGCACCGGTATTCAGGCCGATAGAAGCCTCCTCGCACACGGACTTGACCAGCCAGGTGCAGTCGTCGGCGTCATCCACTTGCGTGTTATTCGTCTCGACTTCAGGGTACCAGTCCGGCGTCGGCAAACCGGCGCCGCGCAGCAGGCGCTTGGCCAGCGGCTTGCGGGTGGTCAGAAATAGCGCTTCGCCGGAACAGCCGGTGAACGGCACTTGCAGGCTTTCCAGCCATTGCGCCGGCAGGTGCGCCAGGCTGCCATCGCCGCCCACCGACTCGGCGAGATTGAATACGGCCACCGGCTTCATGGCGCGCAGCCGTCGGCTTGCATCCGTGAGATTGAGATCGAGCGCGAGCGTGGTCACGCGATACCCCAGGCCTTCCAGTGCCATTTCCACTTCGCGTACCTGGTCAAGCGTGTCCTGTTGATCCGGCGGCGCATCGGCCGGCACCCGGTCGTGCAGGATGACTACCCGGACGCCTTGCTCCCCGCCCCGGCGCGAACGGCGCCTCGCGTTCCCACCGCGTGGGATCGCTTCCTGGATGCCGGTATAAGCGGATGGGATCATGCTGCCCTCCTCCGTCTACGGAGCAGGCCGGATGAACGGATGATGGCTCAGGCTGCGAGCGGCTGCGGCGCGGCGATGGCCAGGCGCGTGGTCGCTTCCCGCAGGATGGCGGCGAGCAGATCCGAATATTCCAACCCCGCCAACCCGGCGAGAATGCAAAGATCGGAATAGCCCGGCGTCAGACCCGGCAGGGCGTTCACCTCCAGCACATGGGGACCACCGGCCTCGTCGCAGCGTATATCGACACGGCCGGCATCGCGTCCGCCTAGTACCCGCCAGCTTTGCAGGGCGAGTTTGCCCACCGCCTCCCGCATCGGTCCCTCGCACAGCGAATGAAACGCGGTGACGGTATGGTCGATGTCCTTGTTGTCGGCGGAACGGGCGAAGGGTTTGCCCAGGCGATCCAGGTGCAGCTCCATGACGCCCAGCACGCGCGCATCGTCGCCCGTACCGAGTACGCCGACCGTGAATTCGCGCCCGGCGAGGAAGGATTCCACCAGCACCGGCTGACGATAGCGCTGCAGCAGCATGGTCAGCGTCGACGCGAGCTCGCCGGCATCGTGCACCAGCGACTGGTCCAGCACACCCATGCTGGAACCCTCGCCCACCGGCTTCACGAACAGCGGAAAGCGCATCCCCGCAGGCGGGACGAATCCCGGATCGCCGGCGACGCACCAGGGCGCGGTCGCCACGCCCTGCTGCGCCAGCACCGTCTTGGTCAGTGCCTTGTCCAGGGTCACCATCATGGTCCAGGACGAGGAGAAGACGAAGGGAATGTCGTAGGCTTCCAGCAATGCCGGGATCTGCGCTTCGCGGCCGGGGCCGCGCAGACCCTCGGCAATGTTGAAGACGAGATCCCAGCGGTCACCGCGTGCCAGGCGCCCGACCAGATGATGCACGTGGCCGATGCGATCGACACCGTAGCCCAGGGACTCGAGCGTGGTCGCGATACGATCGATGGTTGCGGCGCCGTCGAACTCCGCGGTCTCTTCGCGGCTGTGGCCGCGTGCGAGGTAGTCCTCGCGTTGATCGTAGGTAAAGCCGAGTTTCATGGGCCTACTCCGCCTTGCGCTTGCGCGGACGGTAGACGCCGCTCGCAGGGTCGTGACTGCAGCCTTGCTCGCGCAGGGAATCCTGGCTCTCGCCCAGACGGCCGCCCGGATCCGGGTAGCGATAGACGCCGCCCTCGAAATTGCGCAGCAGCAGGTCGTCGCCGTCCCGTCCGACGATGTAATCCGGCAGCAGCGGGATCTTGCCGCCGCCGCCCGGCGCGTCGACCACGAAGGTCGGATTGGCGTAGCCGGTGGTGAAGCCGCGCAGGCCGGCGATGATCTCCAGTCCCTTCTCCACCGGCGTGCGGAAATGCGCCGAGCCGGAAACCGGATCGCATTGGTAGAGGTAATAGGGCTTGACCCGCATGCGCAGCAGGCCCTGATAGAGCCGCTTCATGGTGTCGATGTCGTCGTTGACACCCTTAAGCAACACGGTCTGGCTGCCCAGCGGGATGCCGGCGTCGGCCAGCCGCGAACAGGCCTCGTAGCTCTCCGGCGTCAGCTCGTCCGGGTGGGTGAAATGGATGCTCATCCACAGCGGGTGGTATTTCTTCAGCATCTTCACAAGCGCCTTGGTGATCCGCTGCGGCATGACCACCGGGATCTTGGTACCGATGCGGATGAACTCGAGATGCTTGATCCGGCGCAGCCGGGCCAACAGCCATTCCAGCTTGTCGTTGATGATCGACAGCGGGTCGCCGCCGGAAAGCAGGCAGTCGCGGATTTCCGGGTGGGCCTCTATGTACTGCGCGGCCTTCTCCCAGTTGGTCATGCTGAAGCTGTAGACGCCGTCGGTCTCGCCGACCATGCGCGAGCGGGTGCAGTAGCGGCAATAGGTCGAGCAGAAACCCGTGGTGAGAAACAGCACCCGATCCGGGTAGCGGTGAACCAGGCCCGGGGCGGCCATATCATGCTCCTCGCCCAGGGGGTCGGGGTCCTCACCGGGCGTGCGGACGTATTCGCCCGTGACCGGAATGTGCGTCTTGCGCAGTGGCTGCTCCGGATCGGTCAGCGACAGCAGCGAGGCATAGTAAGGCGTGATTCCGACCGGCAGGGCGCCGCGATGGCGCTGCACGGCTTCCAGCTCTTCCGCGCTCAAGCTGAAGATGCGGGTCAGTTGCGCCTCGGTGCGTATGCGGTGGCGCACCTGCCAGCCCCAGTCGGACCAGTCATCGCGGGTGGCATCCGGAAAGAAGCGCCTGCGAAAGGCGCGCGCACGCTCGTTCTCGGGGAAGTTGTAATTGCGGTAAAAGAAGCTTTTTTCACGCGCCTGCTCGGCGGTGACCGGCGGACGCAGCGCGCGCACGCGCGCCGTTGCCGGCGCCGCCGCGGTCGCGACGGCCGGCTCCAGCAGGCGGATGTCGCTTGCTGAAGAACCTTGGGTATCGGGGGAGTCGTAAAACGGGATGGAATGCTGCCCGGCGCCGGCGATGGCTTTCCGGAGTCGCGGCTTTGCCTGTCGGGCAACGGCGGTGACGTCTGACGAAGTCGTAGACGGAGGGTCCTCTGTTTCACTCACTAAGTCTGTCATTTCAGCTCCTGACTCCTGATGCAAAAATTAAAAATGCGGGCCCTTTGGGTCCGCATGCAAATCAGCTTGGCTTAAGTCCGGCAAAAACACAACTGCCATTTTCACTTTTTTAAAGTAGACCATTTTCTTGGAAATGGATCGAAAGATTTTCCACGATAACGACGCGTGCGTTAGCCGGAGGATGAGCGGAAGGTGGATTCGTATTCCCCCTCTCCAAGACCCTCCCCCGCGAGGGGGTTGGAGCGTTGGCGCAACTCATTTCCGGGGATTCCTGCCAGGCGTTATCGGGCTTCGTTCGAGCGGCTCCAAAAAACAGCGTTAGGCAAAAGACCGTTTGGCCGGGAACGAGTTCCCTTAGTGGTTGCAAGGTTCGGTCAGGCGTTGCCTTTGACACGGGATTCCAGGGCGTCCCAGCGTTCGAGCTTTTCCATCAGCAAGGATTCCAGTTCGGCGCTGCGGGCGGTATCGGCACGGATGGCCTCGGCGTCCTGCTTGAAGTATTCCGCGCCGTGCATCTTCGCGGCCAGCACCTGCTGCTCCTGCTCCAGCGCGGCGATCTCTTCCGGTAGGCCGTCCAGTTCGCGTTGCTCCTTGTAGCTCAGCTTGGTACGCGCCGCCGTCGCCTTGCCCGCGCCTTTTGGCACGGCGGCCGGCGCGATTGAGGCAGCCGACTTGTCCGCCGCGACCGAGGCGGGCGGCGGGCGCTGCGCCAGCCAGTCGCTGTAGCCCCCGACGTATTCCCGCCAGTGCCCGTCGCCCTCCGCCACCAACGACTGGGTAACGACGTTGTCGAGAAAGGCGCGATCGTGGCTGACAAGGATCAGGGTGCCCGGATAGTCCTGCAGCAGTTGTTCGAGCAGTTCCAGCGTATCGATGTCGAGATCGTTGGTCGGCTCGTCCAGGACCAGCAGATTCGCCGGCCGGGCAAACAGCCTCGCCAGCAGCAGCCGGTTGCGCTCGCCGCCGGACAGCGCCTTCACCGGGGAACGCGCCCGCTCCGGCGAAAACAGGAACTCGCCGAGATAGGTGGCGATATGACGGCGCCGGCCGTCGATCTCCACCCATTCGGAACCGGGGCTGATGGTTTCGCCGACCGTGCGTTCCGGATCGAGTTGTTCACGCAGCTGATCGAAGTAGGCAATCCGCAGGTTGGTGCCCAGGCGCACGCTGCCGCTGTCAGGCGCCAGCGCCCCGAGGATCAGCTTTATCAACGTCGACTTGCCGGCGCCGTTCGGTCCAAGCAGGCCCAGGCGATCGCCGCGTATCAGGCGCAGGTTCAAACCTTCGACGATGACCCGGTCGCCGAAACGTTTGCTCACGCCTTCGAGTTCGGCCACCAGCTTCCCCGAACGTTCGCCGGTGTCCACGCTCATCCGCACGCTGCCGACGCGTTCGCGACGTTCGGCACGCTCACGGCGCAGCGCTTCCAGGCGCCGCACCCGGCCTTCGTTGCGGGTACGCCGGGCCTTGATACCCTGGCGTATCCAGGTCTCCTCCTGCGCCCAGAATTTTTCGAAGCGGCGGTTGGCGGCGTCCTCGGCGGCGTTTTCCTCGTCCTTGAACCGTTCGTAGGCGCTGAAGTTGCCGGGGTAGGAACGCAGCAGGCCGCGGTCCAGTTCGACGATGCGGGTGGTAACCCGGTCGAGAAACTGCCGGTCGTGCGTGACGATGATGGTCGCCCGCGCCTTCAGCAAGAGGTCCTCGAGCATGACGATGGCACCGATGTCGAGGTGATTGGTCGGTTCATCCAGGAGCATCAGGTCGGGATCCAGCGCGAAGGCCAGCGCCAGCGCCGCCCGCTTGCGTTCACCGCCGGAGGCGCGCGTCGGATCCTGCGCCCCGTCCAGGCCGAAGCGATCGAGGAATTCGCCCAATCGCGCCTCGATCCGCCAACGCTCGCGCTCGTCGGCAATCTTGTCGAACCCGCCGCGGTGCCACAGGGATTCCCGCAGGCCGGCGCAGGGCGGCAATACCGGTTCCTGCTCCACCACGGCGACGCGCAGCCCGGCCTGCAGGCGGAGTTCGCCGTCGTTCAGGATCTCTTCACCGGCTATGACCTTGAGCAGGGAGGATTTGCCGGTACCGTTGCGTCCGATGAGGCCGACGCGTTCTCCCGCTTCCACCGCCAGGGCGGCGCGGTCCAGGAGCGGGTGCAGGCCGTGGGCGAGTTCGGCTTCGATAAGCGTGACTAAGGCCATAGGGCGCGCACGATACCGTATTGCCACCGACAGGCAAACATCCGTTGGATCCGGATGACGCCGCCATGCGCAACCCGCGGCCAAAAGCTGCCACAACACTGTGACCGCTAACGGTTAGAATCGCCCCTGAGCGGGTGATTCTCCATTACTTTCCGCAAGACACAGGTGGCCACCATGGCAACACACGACGAAATCCAGCACCAGCGCAACCTGCGGGCGACCCTGGCGCAGATCGACGATCTGCTGGGCAAGCAGGAAGTCGAGAGCACGTTCACCTCGAGGCAGGAGATCCCGCGCCAGGATCTGGTGCTCACCCTCCTGAACCGGCAGCACCTGGTCGCCATGGAACGGCGCCTTGCCGAACTACACCCGGCGGACCTCGCCTACGTGCTGGAGGGGCTGCCGCTCGAGCGCCGGCGCACGGTGTGGAACCTGATCGCGCCGTCGCGGCGCGGCGCCGTGCTGCTCGAGTTGTCGGCGGCCGTCCGGTCAGACCTGCTGAGCGACATGGCCAGCCACGACATCATCCATGCCGCCGAGCACCTGGATTCCGACCAGATCGCGGACCTGGTGCCCAGCCTGCCCCGCGACGCGGTCTTCGACCTGCTGAACGCCCTCGACCAGAAGGACCGTGCCGAAGTGCAAAGCGTGCTGTCCTTCCCCCCGGGCAGCGTCGGATCGCTCATGGACCTCGACGTGCTCAGCGTGCGTGAAGACGTGGAGATGGAAGTCGTGCTGCGCTACCTGCGCCACCGCCGCGATTTACCCGATCAGATCGACGAACTGGTGGTGGTGGATCGCGGCGGCGCATTGCGAGGGGTGCTCCCCGTCAAGCGCCTGCTGACCCACGATCCCGAGACACGGGTCGGGGATGTCATGATCCGGGCCCCCATCGCCTTCCGCACCGATGACTCGGCGCGGGACGCCGTGCAGATCTTCGAACGCTACGACCTGCGTTCCGCACCGGTGGTAAACCTGCACCGCCAGATTGTCGGGGTACTCGGCATCGACGAGGTCATGGACTACGTCAACGAGTCCGCCTACAAGGATCGCCTGAGCCAGGTGGGCCTGAAGGAGGACGAGGACCTGTTCGGGCCGGTCTGGAAGAGCAGTCGCAACCGCTGGACCTGGCTGATGCTCAACCTGTTTACGGCGTTCATC
>CAYVOU010000037.1:6033-8695 GCA_964453295.1 uncultured Gammaproteobacteria bacterium | reverse complement strand
GAGCGAGCCCATGTGCGCGTACTGTGCCAGGTTGAGACCGGTCGAGTCTGTCGTTCATACTGGCATACCTCGTAATGGTGCGCCGCACGCGGGCGCCCCTCAATTTGAATAATTATTGTCCGGCGTGATGTTCAGGTACCGTGACCGATTTCACACGTACCCCTCTTTAGAAGTAGTAATTGAAATCCACCCAGAATTGCGGCGAACGCCTGTTCTGCGGGAAGGGGCCGCCTATCGGATTCGCGAAGGTGAACTTGGTCGAGAACTTGCCCGGATTGTTATAGGAAATGCTCAGGCCCGCGCCTTTGTAGTTCCTCGAAGCCACTTCGCTCGGCAGCGGGTCGTTCAGGCTGCCGAAGGCCACGTCGTAGAAGAACGAAAGTTGTATCAGCTCGCCCCAGGTATGGTTGTCGAAGGCTTCCTTGTCGGCGATCCCCGGGAACGGAATGATGTATTCCACCGAGAAGAACATGGCCTTGTCGAACAGGACCTGCGTCGGCCCGTAGGCGCGCACGTTGTTGGGACCGCCGATGGCGTACTGCTCCAACGGCACCAGCAAATCGTCAGACCATTGCGCTTCGGCGCGAAGCAGCAGCGACTGCCCTTTGAAAAGTTCGGGTTTCTTGAGCAGAGCGCCGAGGGGCGCCAGGCTTTGCAGACGTGAATAGGCGACGAAAATCTTGTTGAAGTCGCCCGCGGCGAACTTGCCAGACGCGCCTCGCCGATCGGGCTGTTTGCCGCGAGATTCGTTGCTGGCGCTGGCGCTGTCGCCCATCGATCCGAGGAAATCGTTAAGTCCGTGGCTGAATTCGATTTGGCCGTTGTTGAGGCCGGCGAACCGGGTATCGACGTTGTCGAAATTGACCTGGAACCCCAGGACCGACAAGTCATCACGGTTGAAATCGTTCTTGTTGCGCAGCGTGATGGCGGTCTTGCGCTCGAATCGCACCAGCGTCGACAGGTCCAACTGGCGGCTGCGAATGAAGGAATGTTCCAGCGATACGTGGCCGTTTTCGGAAATCCCTGAGAAGTTCTGGCTGGCTGACGCGCCGCCCACGTCGTACTTGTTGCGGTTGAACCCGATCGCGAAAGTATTCTTAACGCCGAAAACCGGCACCTGGTAATCGGCCGCCCAGAAAATCAGGTTGTCCGGCACGTGCGTGCCTTGGGCGGACAGCGTCAGCTTGTCGGCATGCCCGGTGGGATTGTTGATGTTGATTTCGCCGCGAAAGCGGTGCACGCCGGTTTCGGCCAGGCCGTGGTTGTCGTAACGGATGGAACCGTCGAAGCGCTTCTCCTTCTGCACCTTCAGCACCATGTCGGCGGTGCCGACCTGCTGACCCGGCTGGAATACGCCGAAGAGTCCCATGCCCGGATAGTCGTTGACGTACAGCAGTGCCGCCTCGGCGCCCGCCTTCGTGACCGGCTGACCGATCAGGGCCTCAAACGGTTTCTCCAGGATCGCATCGGAATACTTCTTGTTGCCCTCGAGGACCACGCGGCCCAGCTTGCCCTCCATGACCCGGATGTTGACGACCCCGTCCTTGACCTGCTGAACGGGCACGAAAGCCTGGGCCAGAATCAAGCCGTGCTTGCGGTAGTACTGGGTGATCGCAGTGGCAACTTCCTGCAGGCGCCCGACCGTGAAGCCTTCGGGGCGGGCCGCCAGTTTCTTGTCCGCCAGCGCCTGCACGGCGGCCACGGAAATGCCCTCGGCCGGTCGGTCGACCACGCCAACCAGATTGAACTTGGTGACCTTGACCTTGGCGCCGGCGTCAATATCGAGCGGGCGCTCGACCACCTTGGGGACCTTGAAGACCTCGGGCTGTTCCTTGGGAACGGTATAGGGCCGCTCTTCGCCGGGCCGGATCGCACCGGGCCTCACCGCATCAGGAACGGCAGGGCCTCCGGCATAAGCGGGCAGCCACGGCAAAAACCCAAAGAAAAATATGAGCTTACGTTTCACGCTCCCCTTTCGCGTGCCGTAATTCGGCAATGCGGGCCCCCGCCCAACCGCGCACAATGACAGCGGCACCTACAACTGCTTGAATTTAAATAATTGCAGACGCCGGATTGAACGGGGCGAGTATATCAATCACCCAACTGGGGGGCAATAGAATCCTATTTAGAAAACGTTGAAGGACCGCCGGCTAATTTGCTGAACAATTTACAATTTTTTCGTGCGCCCAACCGTTGCGCCGCGGCACCGGAACCGTTCACGATGCCCGGCGAAAGACCGATGGGCTACCGTTTACCCTTGCTCTCCCGAGCAGCCGCATCGGTTTTCCCTATCGCCGACGGCACTTCCTTCCGGAGCCTGCTGCGCCATTTGTCCAGCTCGGCCTTGTTGACGGTCACCGGATAGGTCTCCTGGACCTTTTTAACCGCGGCCTTGCGTATTTTCGCCACCACGTCCCGAACCAGTAATTTCTTGACTTCAGGCCGGATTTCGTCAAAAGAAAGCGATTGGGCGACCACCGTGCCGCCACGTTTGATGATGTGGTAGCCGTCATCCGTGCGGATTGGGTCGCTGATATCGTTGGCCTTCATCGCGACCACCTTGGAACGCACCGCCGGCACCAGGTCCGCCAGCGCGGTCAGTCCCATGTAACCCCCGTTCAGGCGGCTGGGCTGGTTCTTCGAATACTGTTCGGCGGCGGTG
>CAYVOU010000037.1:0-6023 GCA_964453295.1 uncultured Gammaproteobacteria bacterium | reverse complement strand
AATCCAGCTTGTGCCGGCGCAGTTCCCGGACCAGCCGGTCGGCCTGCTTGCGAACGGCCACCACCTCGGATTTCTTGGCATCCTTGGCCAGGGGCAGGAAAATCTGCCAGAGATGTACCCTTTCCGGCGTCTGGAACTTGGCCTTGTTCTCGTCGTAGTAGGCACGCACCTGCTTGTCGGTCGGAAAATCCTTGGGCAGATTGTTGCGGATTACCTGGTTCAGGTAGGTTTCCGCCAACACGCGCTCCGCACCGCGCCGCATCAGCGACTGCACCAGAGCGTTCTTTTCGAATTTATTGGCTCGGGCGGCATTCAGCAGGGACTGGTTGGCGGCCTCCAGCTTGACGAACTTCTTGAAAGCGTCGGCATTCGTCAGGATCGCTTCACGCTGCTCCAGAGGCACCATCCTGAGCAGCGATTCGATGTCTTCGAAACGCAACCCTTCGGCGACCCAGCTCTTGGACGCGGAGGCCTTGTCCCTGCCGGCCGCGGCTTTCTTGCCCGTATCGGCCGCCGACGCGGTCAGCCCTGTCAGGCACAGGGCGCCGGCCACCATGGCGGCACAAAGCCATCGCGCCTTGCCGCAGCCCGCCGCCAGGGAAGATTTCACTGCTCGCATTCTTGTCCTCGCTGTATTGAGACACTGTCGCCGAAAAACCATAGCGGTGAGGCATTGTGCCAGCACCACTCGGTGCGGACCACCGCCTTCCCGGAAACCACACCGCTCCGGCGGGGTATCTGCCGTACGCATCTTACGCGCTAGTAGATGCGCTTATTATTTCTGTTATCCTATAGAAACTTCCTCTAACATCCTCACAACGTTGTGGATGTTTGAACGAGAGCCGACTGAAAACCAAGAGAAGATTCCTAGGCTTAGCGGGGGCGGCCGTTTGGATCATCAATCAATTTTACGACTGGGGGACTGCGGGTTGCGACCCGAAACAATCGGCCAGGTTCCGAGTCATCAGCAATCCGTGGCAGCTTTTTGCCTGCGGGCTGCACCTGTCAATCACAATGGGCGGCCGGCGCGATCATCGTCCGGCGTAGAATCCACCTGAATGGCTCCCAAGACCGCCAATCTCGTCATACTGTTCGCGGACATCAGCGGCAGCACCAAACTATTCGAGATGCTAGGCGACGCGCCCGCGCGCCACAAGATCGCACAGTGCATCGAGCAGCTCTCCGATGTGATTACCCGCCACAAGGGTACGGTCATCAAAACCATCGGCGACGAAGTGATGTGCACCTTCCCGTCGGCCGAGCACGCCGTGACGGCGGCCTGCGACATGCATGAAACCCTTGACGACGAAGCCACGGAACAGACCGCCGTGGGGCCGGTTTCTCTGCGTATCCGCGTCGGTCTGCAGTACGGCCCGGCCATCCTCGAGCGTGGCGACGTCTTCGGCGACTCGGTCAACGTCGCCGCGCGCATGGTGTCCCTGGCCAAGGCCGGGCAGATCATCACCACCCAGCAGACAGTCGATACCCTGCCTCCCATCCTTCGCGCCAGTTCCCGATTCATCGACCGCGCGCCGGTCAAGGGCAAGAAGGAGACGATGGATATCTGCGAAATCATCTGGCAGGAGGAGGACATCACACGCATGGCCAGCGGCGTCCTCGCCGCCGACAAGACGATCAACGCACAGATGCACCTTAGTTACCACGACGCGAATTACGTGGTGAACAGCGAACACTCGATCGCGGTCCTGGGCAGGAGCAAAACCGCAGACGTGACCGTGGACGAAACGCTGGCTTCTCGCCAGCACGTGCGCATTGAATGCCGCCGCGGCAAGTTTTTCATCATCGACCAGAGCACCAACGGCACCTACATCAAGTCGGACGAAACCGGCAGTGAAACCTTCCTGCGCCGTGAAGAGGCACCGCTGACGGGTGCCGGCGTGATCAGCCTCGGACGCTCGTTCAGCGAGAATCCTAAAGAGGTCGTAAAGTTCCGGTCCGAGTACTAGGCGCCCCACGATGGCTCAACCTCCATTTCGCTGGACATCCTCGACGATCAGCCACGTCGGCAAGGTGCGCAAACACAACGAGGATTCCTCGCTGGATCGCGCCGATGTCGGCCTGTGGGTGGTGGCGGACGGCATGGGCGGGCATGCCTCGGGCGATCTCGCCAGCCAGCTCATCGTCAACACCCTGGCCAAGGTTCAACGCAGTGACCATCTGGGCGAATATATCGATCGGCTGGAAGATGCACTGCTTTCCGTCAACGCGCGACTCATGGCGATGTCCGCCGATACCAAGCAGACGTCGGGCAGTACCGTGGTGGCACTGTTGGCCTTCGACCGCTTTTGTGTCTGCCTGTGGGCGGGCGACAGCCGGATCTACCGGCTACGCGGCAAGGAATTCCGGCAGCTGACCACCGATCATTCCCAGGTGGAGGCATTTATCGAACAGGGCTTGATTACCCGAGAGGAAGCCGCCACCCATCCCGCCGGCAACATGGTCACGCGGGCTGTCGGCGCATCAGCGGACCTATTTGTCGAGATGGATGTCCTTGAACTCAAGCACGGCGACAAGTACCTGCTGTGTTCGGACGGCCTGGACAAACATGTCGCCGACACGGAAATGGCCCAAATCCTGGCGAAGGGTGGCCCCGAGGCCGTCGCCAAGGCGCTGATCGAACTGACATTGGCACGCGGCGCCACCGACAACGTGACGGTATCGGTCGTCGAGGTGCAGGCAAATCGCTCCACCGATCAAGCGAGCACCGCGGCCTAGTCCGCGGCGATAACTTAACGTGAAGAGGCGGCCAGGCCACGACCTCGGCACAGGCCGTGAAGGACCAAGTGTCCTTCCGCACAACGAATATTCTCTGGAGAAGGCCATTGGCTGATTTCAAGACCGCGCTGGAATCCTACTCGAACGGCAGTCTCAAGATAGAGGTGCTGTTCCAGAGTCTAGACAAGGTCCTGTCGAAAAAACCGAAGCTCCTGGAACAGATCATTGCCCAGCTGACCGATGCGTACAGCAACGGTCTGATTGATGCGCCCAGTTTCGCCAAACTGAAAGCGCGCGCGCAGCAGGCGGCCGGCCGCAAGGACGTCGGCGACGCAACCGTGTTCGCCGCCGACGACTCGACACAGGTGCTCACCGAAGCGGACAAATCGCGGATTGCCGCGGAAATCCGCGCCGAGGTCACCGCGACCGGGATCACCTCGAACTCCAACGTCGACATTGACCTCGACCTGAGCGGACCAAGCCAGCCTTCCACCGGTTCGTCCTGGCCGACGTCCGGTACCGGCGGCACCGGGACCGGCTGGAGCGAACCCGCCCCCAAGCAGGCTGACGGCCAGGTAATCGGCCCGGGTGCAGTGCTCAAGGAACGCTTCATCCTCGACGAAGTGCTCGGCGTGGGCGGCATGGGCACGGTCTACAAAGGGCGAGACCTGATCAAGGTCGAGGCCAAGGACAGGAATCCGCATGTCGCCCTGAAAGTGCTGAACGAGGACTTCAAGAAACATCCGGATTCGTTCATCGCGCTGCAGCGCGAAGCCAGCCGCCAACAGAAGCTGGCGCATCCGAACATCGCCACGGTATACGATTTCGATCGCACCGGCGGCACCGGCGGCACCGTCTTTCTCACAATGGAGCTGATGGAAGGCCAGCCGCTCAATACTTTCATCAAGAAAGTCGTCAAACCGCGCGGCGGGCTGCCGTTTGCCGAGGCGTTTCCGATCATCCACGGTCTGGGGCAGGCGCTCATCTACGCCCACGAACGCCAGATCGTCCACTCCGACTTCAAGCCCGGCAACTGCTTCCTGCTGACGTCCGGTCAGGTCAAGGTTCTGGATTTCGGCATCGCCCGCGCCGTGAAGAATCCGGGCACGCAACAGGGCGAAGGAGAAAAGACGCTGTTCGATCCGGGCAAGCTCGGTGCGCTGACGCCGGCCTATGCCAGCGCCGAGATGCTCGACGGTCTCGATCCGCTGCCACCGGATGACCTCTACGCGCTGGGCTGCGTCGCCTACGAACTGCTGACAGGGCGCCACCCGTTCAACAAGCTGCCGCACAACCAGGCCCGCGATAACAAACTTGTACCGGCGCCGATCAAGAACCTCAAGCGCAAGCAGATGAAGGCGCTGCTCAAATCGCTGGCCTATCGGCGTGAGGACCGATACGCCAAGGTCGGAGATTTCCTCACCGACCTCGAAGGCAAGACCTCACCGTTCAAGAACCCGTTCGTTGTCGGCGGCGCGATCATCCTGATTGTCGTGGCGGTCGGCATCGCGCCACTGAGCAACTATATGCACCGGCGTCACGTCGATGACATTATCGCCGAAATCAACGGCCATGATCCCCGCGTGATCCAGGCCAAGCTGAGCGAACTGCCGGGCATGGAATACGATGACAAGAAACGCGTACTCGACGAGGCACGCGATTCCATCTTCGGCTATTTCCAGAGTGCCATCAAAACCAAGTTCGACGTCAGCGCTGGCAAGTACGATTACCCCGCCGCCAAGAAACTGCTGGATCAGGCCGGGGCGCTCTATCCCGATTCCAAGACCTACGCGGACATGCAGGAATCGGTCGAAGACAACAAGAACCAGTTCCTGAGCAATCTCAACGACCGCTACAACGAATATCTTGCCAGCGGCAAACTGTTGCCGGCGGCAGATGGCAACGACATTCCCGGCGTACTCAAACTCGTACGGCAGGTCGATCCCAAGCACCCGCTGCTGACGGACTCCCGACTCATCAGCGCTTACGCCGAACAGGCCGACAAGGCGCTGGCCAACGACAACATCGATCGCGCCAAGTCGCTGGTGAACGCCGGCCTGGCATTGGCGCCGAAAGAACCTGCGCTCATCAACACCGAGGGCAAGATCAAGATCGCCATCGAGAAACAGCAGGCACTCGCCGATGCGGCCGCCGTCGAAAAGCAGCTGCAGGATAAGGTCGCCAGCGCATCCACTCTTGCCGACGTCAAGGGCCTCCAGGACGATGTGCTGAAACTCGCGGCGATCAATCCCGACAGCTCGGCGCTTGCCACCGCAGCCACCAAGGTCCAGCCGATCCTGGAAAATGAGCTGGCCTCCCTCGGCAAGACCAATGACTACAAACAGGCCGACGCGTTCCGGAACAATTACAGTCCGCTCATCAGCGCGCTCAAGCTCCAGAACGTCAACCAGGACTTGAGCAAAGTCCTGAGTGAATCGCTCTCGCACCTCAGCGATGCGGACCAGCAGGCAGTCGCCGAAGCCCAGAAAAAGGCCATCGACGAAGGCAAGCAGAAGATCACCGACCTGTTGACCTCGCCTAAGCTCGATCGCGAATGGGAAACGTCAATCCAGTCCGCACTGGCGGATCTGCAGACGCGCGTACCCAGCGACGACGAGTGGGTCAAGAACACCCGCGAATCCATTGCCAAGCTCTACACACAGCAGGCGGAAACCGCGCTCAAGGATCAGCGTTTTGCAGAAGCCAACGCCTTCCTGGACAACGGCGAACGCGTGGTGCCGGGTACCGATGCCATCGCGCAGGAACGCCAGCAGGTTGCCATGGCGGAAGACGCCTTCAAGAAGGCGGAGGAAGAGAAGGTGCGGCAGGCGCAGATCAAGGGCCTCAAGCAGACCTTCCTTACCCAGGCCGCGGCCAAGGACGTACCCAGCGCCACCAAGACCCTGGACACGCTCAAGAGCGACCTGCCGGCAGACGATCCCGTCCTGACCAAACAGGCACCCGCCGCCCTGGGCGACGCCTACCTGAAGCTCGCTTTGGCGAAAGTCGCCGACGACGTCAAGGTCAAGGATTACTCTGCGGCGCTGAAATTCGCCAAGGCCGGCCTGGAGTATCAGCCCAATTCGCAGGCTTTGAAGAATGCGGTGCGGGACTACACGGTAGACGGCAATTCCGCCGAATTACGCAGGCTGTTCGCCTCCAACGAGACGCTCGACGTCGACAAGATCCGTGGCGAGTTCAAGGAAATCCAGGAAATCGACCTGCAGAAATACGCCAACCTGGAAAGGGAACTGGTTAGCACAGCCCTGAAACGCGCCGACAAGCTG
>CAYVOU010000036.1:6015-8720 GCA_964453295.1 uncultured Gammaproteobacteria bacterium | reverse complement strand
CGCTGATGGGCCTGGAAACGGCGGCGGCGCTCCACGGCCAGATCCATCTGTCTTTCCAGGGTCAACTCCGGCGCCACCAGCGGCTTGATGACAATGCAATCGACCGGGCAAGGCGGCAGGCAAAGCTCGCAGCCGGTACAGCCAGCGGCGATGACCGTATGCATGCGTTTGGCCGTGCCCACGATGGCGTCGACGGGACAGGCTGGAATGCACTTGGTGCAGCCTATGCATGCGGTCTCGTCGATCTCCACGACCTGCAAGGGCTTGTGTTCGCCGCAGCCCGGATCCAGTGGCAGCGGCGGCTTTCCCAGCAGGGCGGCCAGCGCCAGCATCGTCGGTTCCCCGCCCGGCGGGCAGCGGTTGATTGCCGCGTCACCAGCGACCATTGCCGCCGCGTACGGTCGGCACGCGGCATAGCCGCACTGGCCGCACTGCGTCTGTGGCAACAGTTGATCCACGGCCTCAACCGTCGGTGAACGGCGTCGGCCATTGTTCACTGCCCGCGTGTTCATTCCGTCCCGGCCGGCGCCGCCCACAACTGACGGTAATCGGCGTAGGTATATTCCTTCACCGGCGTCAGCGTACCATCCATCTGCCGCAGGTACAGGCTCGGGAGATTGTGACCGTTGAATCGCTGCGCCTTGACCAGGCTGTAGGCACCGACCCGCTGGAAGCTGACGACGGAACCGATCTGTAACGGCCGGTCGAACGCGTGCTCACCCAGCAGGTCGCCTGCCAGGCAGGTGCCGCCGGCCAGCAGGTATCGCCAGGCGCCGGCCGGCCGCGCCTCGGCCACGATCGGCACCCGCTGGTATTCGAAGATCTCCGGCTGGTGATTGACCGAGGTATCCAGCACCGCGATCTGGCAGCCGTCGCTTTCAAACATGTCCACGACCTGGGCGAGCAGCGTACCGGCTTGCTCGACGATTGCCTTGCCCGGCTCGATGTAGACGTCGAGGTTGGCGCGGCCACGCAGTTCGGCAAGCGTCTGCGCCAATCCGTCGAGCGGAATGTCGTCATCGAGGAGGTAACCACCGCCAAGATTGATCCAGCGGATGCGTTCAAACAGCGCCGGCAGGTGTCGCTGCAAATGGCGAACGGTATCGTAGAGCGGTGCGTAATCGCGGGCCTCGCACTGATTGTGGAAGTGCAGGCCATCGACGTCCTGCAGGTCGTCGGTTTTTATGTCTTCGAGACTGGAAAGCGGCACGCCAAGCTTCGAATGGCGACGACAGGGATCATAGCGTTCGTCTTCGATGCAGGATCGCTGCGGGTTGACCCGCAGCCCGGCACGCGCCGTCCCCTTCAACAGCGGACGAAGCCGCTGCCATTGCGACAAGGAGTTGAAGCTCACGTGGCTGCAGGTCGCGTTCACGGTCGCCACATCCTCGGGGCGCAGCCCGGGCGAGGTCAGGTGCACGGTGCCGCCCGACCCGAGCACCTCGCGGGCGAGCTGCGCCTCGAACCCCGAGCTGACCGAAAAACCATCGACCCAGGGCGCGATGGCCTCGAGCAGCGGGGCCAGCGGGCAGGCCTTGATCGAGTAAAGCACCCGCAATCCCTGCTGCTGCCGCAACGGCTGCAAGCGCGCCAAAGCCGCCAGCGCCCGCCGCAGATCGAAAACGAACGCGGGCGTCGGCACTTCCGCCTTGTCGGAACAATAGGTTAGAGGAACGACTTTTGGGTGCTGGGAGGTCATTCGCGCCTGGCTCAACTAATGCCGTAGGATGTCGATATGGAAATTGGGTCGGGATCTTAACGTATTCAATCATGGCGAAGGCGCAAAACGAGGCACTGGTCGTCCCGGACAGCGACGATCCGTTCGACGTCACCCTGGACCTCGCCCAGCTTGCGGGAGTCCGTCACGGCGACCGGGTCGAGGTCGAGGTGCTCGCCAATCGCACGCTGGAACTGTTCGAGGACACCCTGCGTCTGCTGAACACGGACGCGACAGGGCAGCAAGTCGAGCCGTCCACCATGCAAGGTGGCGCCAGGATCGAATTCATGCCGGAGCACGAGGACCTGCGCGAGCGCTACCTGTTCGCCGCGGCCCTCGGCAGCTACGCCACCGTCAACGATCTGCTGGACGCCTATTCCCCGGGAAACAAGCTTAGCCAGCACTGTCACGACAAGGCCGGGCGCACGACCCTGTCCGCCACCGAAGTCCGCACCTTGGAGGACTACCACGCGGAACTGGAAAAGGGCTTGGCGCATGCCCACGAGTTCCTGGTGACCAATGCGGCGACGCTGGACGACGGCCAAGTGGCCGAGCTGCACGATCTGTTGATTGCCGCCCGCAATCGTTCCCGCACCATCACCATGATCCTCGGCACCCACCTCATCCACGAGGTCGAAAGCGCGGTCCGCACCCTGCAGGGCTATCATCAGAAAATGCGTGCCGTGCACCAATCCGTGGAAGGCATCTTCCTGGTCGACTCGGAAGTGATGTTCATCCCCGCAAACGGCCTGATCGACTGCGTCAACCAGATATTCAAGGCCGTCGGCAATCCCTACCTTGCCAACAACATTGACGGCCTGCTGCTGCTGGCGGCGCGCAACCTGCTCATCGAAGTGGTGTCCTTTTACTCCTACTACGGCAAAAGCCAGATTTCCACGTTGTTCAAGCGCGGCCAGGCCACGGTCAACCGCCACGCCATCACCTACCAAATCCGGGAGGAGATCCGGAAGATCTTCCAGGCTTGCCG
>CAYVOU010000036.1:0-6005 GCA_964453295.1 uncultured Gammaproteobacteria bacterium | reverse complement strand
CCGGAACCGCAACAAACTGGTCCTGACCCGCGTGATGGAGCACGCCGAACGCGAATTCGAGCTGTCGGTCGAGGCCATTCAGCAGGAGGCGGAGAACACCGCCATCAGGGTCGTCCGCAGGATGCTGCCGGAGCCGCCGGCCCCCCCGCCTGTGCCGAAGCGAGGCTGGTTCAGGCGGGTATTGTCCTGGCTGGCCGTCTGAGCCGCCGGCGGAAGCCCCCCACCGGCGACGCAATCGCCGGATAGGGTTATCATATGGCCATTCAGCCATGGCCATGACCACGACCGAACAAACGATCACCCTGCTGCGGACGGTGCCTATTTTCAGCACTCTTTCGGACGCCGATCTGCAGCGGATCATCGAATCGCCCAATAACGGCATCGTCGACTTCGGACCCATGAAGGACATCATCCGCGAGGATGAGGTCGGCGATTGCATGTACATCATCCTCGAAGGTACGGTGGACGTGCGGATCCGCGCCGTCGCCGGCCGCGAAATCACCATCGCGACCTTGAAAACCGGCGAGTTCTTCGGCGAGCAGGCCCTGCTGCCTGGCGCCAGCGGCAAGCGCAACGCCAGCGTGCGCTCTCTCCAGAGAGCCAAGCTGTTCAAGATTTCCAAGTCCGACGTTCTGCTCGGCGCCAAAACCAGTGGCCAAGCGCTGCCGGACACTGAGGACCTGAGCGGCCTGAGCGAGGACCAGCGCATCCGGCACCTGCTGAAGAGTAACCGGCTGTTCCGCAGCCTCACCGACCACGACCTGGAATCGGTCAATGACTGGGCCCAGATCGTCCACTACGAACCCGGCGAACTGATTGTGCGCGAAACCGAGCCGGGGGATTACATGTACATCGTGCTGGAAGGGTCCGTGGAAGTCTTCATCGTCGACGACGACGGCAAGGTTGCCGTGCTCGCGACACTGACAAGCGGCCATTACTTCGGCGAGCAGGCCCTGCTGCCTCAGGGCACGGGCCGCAGAAATGCCAATGTGCGGGCGGCAACCCAGGTCAGCCTGATACGCGTCGCCCGTGATTATTTCCGCCTGGTGCTCAATCGCGACAATAAGCTGATGCTGGCGTTGCGGGTGGTTGGCGACTCTCAGCGCAAGACCATCTCCGAAATCCTCGGCCACGAACCGCCGCTCTAGGAACCCGCCTCCGCGTCTCCGCACCAACCCGTGACCGCACGGGTCCCGCACCCCAAGTTATGAACGCACTGGAAATCAGGCAACTCAAGAAAATCTACAAGGGCGGCCTGCTGGCCCTGAAAGGCATTGATCTCACTGTCGTCGAGGGCGACTTCTTCGCACTGCTCGGCCCCAACGGCGCCGGCAAGTCGACCACCATCGGCATCATCAGTTCGCTGGTCAACAAGACCGCCGGCAAGGTGCTCGTGTTCGATACCGACATGGATACCAATCTGGAGAAAGCAAAATCCTGTATCGGACTGGTACCGCAGGAAATCAATTTTTCCCAGTTCGAAACCGTGATAGATATTGTGGTCAACCAAGCCGGATTCTACGGCGTCAGCCGCAACCTGGCGCTACAGCGCGCCGACAAGTACCTCAGAAAGCTCGGCCTCTGGGACAAGCGCAATGACCGTTCGCGGACCTTGTCGGGCGGGATGAAACGACGCCTCATGATCGCCCGCGCCCTGCTTCACGAACCGAAGCTCCTGATCCTCGACGAACCGACCGCCGGCGTCGATATCGAGCTGCGTCGCTCGCTGTGGGACTTCCTCAAGGAGATCAACGCCAGCGGGACGACGATCATCCTGACCACGCACTATCTAGAGGAAGCCGAAAGCCTCTGCCGCCACATTGCGATCATCGACCACGGTGAGATTGTCGAGAACACCGACATGAAGCAGCTGCTCGCCAAGCTGCACATGGAGACCTTCATATTGGACGTCAGCCGCCCGCTTGCGGCGCCGCCGTCGGTACCGGGCTTCGAAATACGACTGCTGGACGAAACCACGCTGTCGGCGGATGTCACCCGCGAGCAGAACTTAAACGAACTGTTCGCGGGGCTGGCCACATGCGGCGTCGAGGTCAAGAGCATGCGCAACAAGGCCAACCGCCTCGAGGAACTTTTTCTCAAGCTAGTTGATCAGAGCGGCGGGGCGGCGCCGGCACGCGAGGCGGCCCACTGAGATGAACGGCCAGGTATACCTCGTCGCGCTGAAGACCATCGTTTTCAAGGAGATCAACCGGTTCATGCGCATCTGGGTGCAGACGATCCTGCCGCCGGCGATCACGATGTCGCTCTATTTCGTGATCTTCGGCAATCTCATCGGCAGCCGGATCGGCAGCATGGACGGCTTCCTCTACATTCAGTACATCGCACCCGGCATCATCATGATGTCGGTGATCACCAACGCCTACGCCAACGTGGTGTCGTCGTTTTTCGGCGCCAAATTCCAGAAACACATCGAAGAATTGCTGGTAGCGCCGATCCCCAATTGGATCATCCTTGCCGGCTATATCTCCGGCGGCGTGGCCAGGGGCCTGATCGTGGGCGTGGTGGTGACGGTGGTCGCGCTGTTTTTCACCGACCTGCACTTGCATTCAATCTGGATTACGGTCGTCGTCGTATTGCTGACGTCGATCCTGTTTTCCCTTGGGGGATTGATCAACGGCATCTTCGCCAAGAAGTTCGACGATATCTCGATCGTCCCGACCTTCGTGTTGACGCCGCTGACCTATCTCGGCGGCGTCTTTTATTCGATCAAGATGCTCCCGCCGTTGTGGCAGAAGGTGTCGCTGGCCAATCCCATCCTTTACATGGTCAATGCCTTCCGCTTCGGCATACTCGGCGTCTCCGATATTGCTATCGGCAATGCCCTCACCGTTCTGACGGTATTCTGCGTGTTGCTGTTCCTGTTCAGCCTGCTGCTGCTGAACAAAGGCGTGGGCATACGCACCTGAAGCCTTGAGCGCCGGGCCGCGGCGCGGCGCCAGCGAGGATCGTTCACATGGACCTTATTCCGTCCGTAGTTCGAATCGGCGTTTGTCTTCCACGGTTGCTGATGCTGGCGGTCGCGGTGCTGCTGGCGTCGGCCTGCAGCCTCAATCCACCGCGCCAGACCGACGTGCCGGTCGTGGAACAGAACATGGTGACCAGTTCGATCAACGGCTGGTGGTCGGTCGGGATCAAGGTGCACTGGCCGCCGGACACGGCGCCCCGTTTTGAAATCGATGCACTGCTCGCCGACCAGGTCTTCCGCCCGCTGATCCTGGCACACGAAATCGCGCTGCCGTTATGGCGCTTTCACCGCCGTGCCGCCCGTGACGGCAACGGCCACCAGTTTCATTTCTTGTTTTACGCCTCGCGGGACACCGCGGCGGCGATATTCGACGCAGTGCATGCCGATCCGTTGCTGAAACGTCTGCTGAAAGCCGGGGTCATCGATGCCTTGAAGACGGACGACCTGGCAACGACCTGGCGCCCGGCGATCTCGGCGATGGGCGACCCGAGCTGGTCGGATGCCGTGAATCGCGCCTGGCCTTATTTTGCAATGGGCGTCAGCAAGACCTGGCTGAGCCTGGTGCGGAGCGACGCAGGCGAAGTCCCCGCCGGTTTGCCGGTCGATGCCATGCTGCGCCGTTACAAAAGCGCCGAGGCGAAAGTGACCGCACAATGGCAGAGTGAAGGCGGTCATGCCTTTCTGCATCATCTCAACGCGCTGTTCGGTTACCAGCCGATCGGGATACGTTTCTGACCCGCGGCGGCCAGCGCCGCTCAGTCGCCTTCGTAAACGCAGCCGGCGGTACAGGTCTCGCGCACCTGCACCTTCGACAACGCCGGCAACGCGGGCCGCAGGCGCTGCCAGATCCATCGCGCCAACACTTCGCTGGTCGGATTCTCCAGGCCCTCGATGTCGTTCAGGTATCGGTGATCGAGCTGATCGAATACCGGTCCAAACGCCCGGCTGACATCCGCGAAGTCCATCACCCAGCCGGTCACGGGATCGAGATCGCCGCGAACATAGACGCCGATACGAAAAGAATGGCCGTGCAGGCGGCGGCACTTGTGATCGGCAGGCAGGTTGGGCAGACGATGCGCCGCCTCGATGCTGAATTCCTTGAATATTTCCATGTCACCCGTTGAGTTTCATCTTGGCGCAGCCGACCGGCCCGCGCCCCGATACGGATTGTCCGGTTGCGTGAAGTCCCAGTACTTGTTGACTCGGTCTGGGTGGATCCGGCTGATGATGCCGTTGGCCCAGTATATCGCCATCACGCTGACCTGGGTGCGCCACCCCAGCCCCAACAGCAGGGGACCGGTGGACGTGAGCTGGCCCGTGACCACGGACCCGTCCGGCCGGGTGAGCACCGCGAAAGTGCCGAGCACCGGCGCGTGATCCTTTGCCGTCAGCCTCAAACCGACCCAGTGATGTTTCTGTGATCCGATGTTCAGTATGCCCAGGGCGGCGTTGCGCATCGGTCCGATCAACTCGAGGTCGCCCTGCTGATTGAGATCGCCCGAGATCAGCGTCGGGCCCGGTACTAGGCCTCCGGTCGCGAGCGTCGCGGGCTTTCTGAATTTGAGGTTTTCGATCTGCGGAATCATCTCCAGCGCGCCGCCGGAGGCGTCGGCCAGCATCAGGTCCTGAAATCCATCGGTATTCGCGTCCACCCACCACGCCCGCTCGATGGGCCGTTTCACCTGAAGGCCGGAAGCGGCGGTGACGTCGGTAAAACCGCCCTGGCCGTTGTTGTGCAGCAAACGATAGACCGGCGGGCCGCCGTCCGCTTTCTGACGGTAAACGAACACGTCCGCCGCGACGTTATTGTCGATGTCGTGTACCGCCATGCCGCTCCACGGACCCGGCGGCAGCATGGCCGGCTGTTCCCTCAAGTGACCCTCGCTGTCGTTGATGTAAGCGTTGATCGTACCGTCGTCGTGAAGAACCATTAGATCCAGGTAACCGTCGATCCTCAAGTCCGCCAGCGCGACTGCACCGATATCGCAGCAGCCTGCAATGGCACCGGAGGGGTGAAATCGCGGCACGGCGCCCGCGTCGTGCACGCCTTCGCTAATCCATACCAATGGGCTGTTGCCGCTGGCGGCACGGCGCCCGGCGATCAGATCGACCCA
Source organism: uncultured Gammaproteobacteria bacterium (assembly GCA_964453295.1). GTDB lineage: Bacteria > Pseudomonadota > Gammaproteobacteria > JAJPIJ01 > JAJPIJ01 > CAYVOU01. The sequence continues at coordinate 905 of CAYVOU010000036.1, read as the reverse complement.
GCCGTCGTTGTTGAGGTCCGCGACGGCGAGAGACCAGGCGGTGGCGCCTTCGCGGCTGAGCCAATGGATCTTGAATCCGCCTTTACCGTCGCCCATCGCAAGCGCCAAGCCGGTGGATTTGCCGATGACGATGTCCTCATGGCCATCGCGATCAAGATCTGCCACTGCGGCGGCAAGCGTACGGCCGCCGCCGGTATCCAGGGCAACGGCCCGCCAACCCTGCTTTTTGTTCAGCAGGATCTGATCCGGACCGTCACCGGCGTTGCCGACAAACAGGTCGGTGCGCTGATCGCCGTTCGCGTCGATACGGTGAACAACACTGGCATGGAAATCATCGGGGAGCGGCAGCTTGAGTGCCACGGAGGATGTGGCCGCACGGCCTGTGCCACAATGCATTGCAAACATAAAGGCAACAACGCCCAGCCAGACCATTCGCCACCGGTGACAGCAGCGGACCGGGTCTGACATCGACCGTACCGGCGGCGCAGGCGGCTTCACTTCCCTTCGCGCTCCGGCAGCTATGCCGCCTGGGTACCGCCAAGGATATGGGCGTCACGATAGGCGTGGTAGATCGCGAGAGCTTTTTCCCATACCTGCCCCCGCTGCCCATCGCCAACGGGTTTGCCATTCAGGGTCACCACCGGCACGATTTCACGGTTGGAACTGGTGATCCAGATCTCGTCGGCGGCCAGGACCTCGGCTTCGGACACTTCGGTCTCGGCGATAGGCAGACCATTGTCGCGCAGCAGTTCGACGATCAGATCACGGGTCACGCCCGGCAGGAGATAGGCACTGTGCGGCGGCGTTTTGATAATCCCGTCCTTGACCACGAAGACATTGCTTGCCGCCCCCTCGGTGAGCCGGCCGTCACGGATCAGGATGGCTTCATAAGCACCCTGATCGTG
>CAYVOU010000035.1:0-8772 GCA_964453295.1 uncultured Gammaproteobacteria bacterium | reverse complement strand
CGGTACGGCCAAAATGACCGTAGGCCGCGGTTTTGCCGTAGATTGGACGCAGCAGGTCGAGCATCTTGACGATGCCCTTGGGCCGAAGATCGAAATGCTCGCGGATTGCCGCAATCAGGTGCGCCTCGTTGACCTTGCCGGTGCCGAAGGTGTCGACGCTGATCGAGGTCGGCTCGGCGACGCCGATGGCGTAGGACAGCTGCACTTCGCATCGATCCGCCAAGCCCGCTGCCACGATGTTCTTGGCGACATAACGCGCGGCATACGCCGCCGAGCGGTCGACTTTGGATGGATCCTTGCCGGAGAAGGCGCCGCCGCCGTGACGGGCCATGCCGCCGTAGGTATCGACGATGATTTTACGTCCGGTAAGGCCGCAATCGCCTTTCGGGCCGCCGACCACGAAACGGCCAGTGGGGTTGATGTAATAGCGGGTGTGCTTGCCCAGCCATTCCGAGGGCAGCACCGGCTTGATGATCTCTTCCATCACTGCTTCGTGCAGTTGCTTTTGATCCACCTCCGGTGCGTGCTGGGTGGAAAGCACCACCGCGTCGATCCCGACCGGCTTGCCGCCCTCGTAACGCATGGTCACCTGGCTCTTGGCGTCCGGGCGCAACCAAAGCAGCCTGCCGTTCTTGCGCACCTCAGCCTGATGCTTGACCAGCCGGTGCGCGTAAGTGATGGGCGCCGGCATCAGCACGTCGGTTTCGTTGCAGGCGTAGCCGAACATCATGCCCTGGTCACCCGCGCCCTGCTCATGGTCGTCGCTCTCGTTGACCCCCATGGCAATGTCTGGCGACTGCTTGCCGACGGCGATCGCCACACCGCAATCATCGAAGTCGAAGCCCATGTCGCCATCGGTATAACCGATATGCTTGATCGTTTCGCGGGCCAGAGCGGTAAAATCAATCTGAGCGCTGGTGGTGATCTCGCCTGCAATCATGCACAGGCCCGTGGTCACGAGGGTTTCACAGGCGACGCGGCCGCGGGGGTCCTGTTTCAGGATCGCGTCCAGTACGGCGTCGGAAATCTGGTCGGCGACTTTGTCGGGATGTCCTTCGGAGACGGATTCGGAAGTAAACAGTCGGCTGTCTTGCATGGTCGTTCTCACTGATTCGTTAAGAAGAAACAAACCCTTAGGCGGGTCTATGCGGGTCGAGGGGCGCTAGTTTACCCGTCACGGAACAAGAATGAAACTCAACGCCCGTGCGGCGCCGCGACGATGACCGCCCAATCTTCTCATAATTCCAAGGGGGCACTATGGCACTGATGCACACGCCGGTTTGCGATTTCGGCCAACCTGCACACGATTTCAGCCTGCCCGACCCGGACGGGCGGACATGGACGTTGGACGACTGCCGCGGCGCAAACGGCACCCTGGTGATGTTCATCTGCAACCACTGCCCGTACGTCAAGGCAATCGGCGAGCAGCTGGTGGACGACACCCGCGCCCTGTTGGGCCATGGTGTCCGCTCGGTGGCGATCATGCCAAACGACTACCGATCCTATCCGGAAGATGCACCCGAGCAGATGCGTAAGCTATCGAAAGTATTAGGGTTTTCTTTCCCCTACCTGATCGACGAAAGCCAGACGGTCGCTCGTGCCTACGGGGCCGTCTGCACCCCGGATTTCTTCGGTTACGACAAGGCGCTGACGCTCCAGTACCGCGGCCGCCTGGATGCAACCTCGCCGGGCCGGCCGGCGCCACCGGGCAGCCGGCGCGAACTGCTGGAAGCCATGATCCGGGTCGCGGACACCGGACGCGGCCCGGAAGACCAGATCGCGAGCCAGGGGTGTTCGATCAAATGGCGTACCACCTGAGATACGTCTGCCACAGGCGGTGACGCTATTGCCCTGGCTGCCCGCCCTGATGGAAAATGGTCGTCTTTTTATTTTGGCTATCGCCCGACCTTGAGCATTCGAGCTGCCGCCGATTCCCAGGACCACGGGCTAACAACGACGACCGCGAGATGCCGATGAATTCAGCGCAACCCAATCCCGCCACCGCGACGCTCACCCGTCGCCAGCTGGCCAACGCCATTCGCGCCCTGGCGATGGACGCCGTGCAACAGGCCAACTCCGGGCACCCCGGCGCGCCCATGGGCATGGCCGACATTGCCGAGGTGCTGTGGAACGATTTCCTGAAGCACAACCCGGCGAACCCGCACTGGGCCAATCGCGATCGCTTCGTGATGTCCAACGGCCACGGCTCGATGCTGCCTTACGCGCTGCTGCACCTGAGCGGCTACGACCTTGGGATCGAGGATCTCAAGCAGTTCCGGCAGTTGCACTCCCGGACGCCCGGCCATCCCGAATACGGCGTCACGCCCGGGATCGAAACGACCACCGGACCGCTGGGCCAGGGCCTTGCCAACGCCGTCGGCATGGCGGTTGCCGAAAAGGCGCTGGCGGCGCACTTCAATCGCGACGGCCACACCATCGTCGATCACCATACTTATGTCAGCGTCGGTGACGGCTGCCTGATGGAGGGCGTTTCGCACGAGGCCTGTTCGCTCGCCGGCACCCTCGGCCTCGGCAAGCTGATTGCGTTGTACGACGACAACGGCATTTCCATCGACGGCGAGGTGCAAGGCTGGTTCACCGACGATACCGCCCTGCGCTTCGAGGCCTACGGCTGGCACGTGATCCGCGACGTCGACGGTCACGACGCCAATGCCGTCAAATCCGCGATTGAGGCGGCAAGGACCAACACCGGCAAGCCGTCGCTGATCTGCTTCAAGACCATCATCGGATTCGGCGCCCCCACCAAGCAGGGCACGGAAGGCTGCCACGGCGCCGCCCTCGGCAAGGAGGAAATCGCCCGCGCCCGTGAAACACTGGGCTGGCAGTATCCACCGTTCGAGATCCCCGCCGAGATCTACGCCGCTTACGATGCCCGGCCGCGCGGCCGGGCCGCCGAAGCGAACTGGCAGGAGGCGTTTGCCGCCTATCGCGAAGCCTTTCCGGCGCTTGCCGCCGAGTTCAAACGCCGCCAGGCCGGCGATCTGCCCGCCGAGTGGACGGCGAGCGCCGACGCCTACATCCGGACCGTGGCCGACAAAGGCGAGAAGATCGCCTCGCGCAAAGCTTCCCAAAACGCCATCGGCGCGTACGGCGCACAGTTGCCGGAACTCATCGGCGGTTCCGCCGATCTCGCGGGATCCAATCTGACCATGTGGTCCGGTTCGAAAGCCATCAGCGCCGCCGACGCCGACGGCAACTATTTGCACTACGGCGTGCGCGAATTCGCCATGTCGGCGATCATGAACGGACTGGCGCTGCACGGCGGCTTCATTCCCTACGGCGGCACCTTCCTGGTTTTTTCGGACTACGCCCGCAACGCCGTGCGGCTGGCGGCATTGATGAAACAGCGATCGATCTTCGTCTACAGCCACGACTCCATCGGCCTGGGCGAAGACGGCCCGACCCACCAGCCGATCGAACATGCCGCCTCGCTGCGGCTGATACCGCAGTTGAGCGTGTGGCGCCCCGCTGACGCCCTGGAGTCGGCCATGGCGTGGCGCTGCGCGATCGAACGCCGCGACGGGCCGACGGCCCTTTTGTTCTCCAGGCAGAACCTGCCGCCGCAACAGCGGACCGCCGGCCAGATTGCCGACGTCACCCGCGGCGGGTATGTGCTGGTCGAACCGGAAGGCGGTCCCGAGGCGATCCTGATCGCCAGCGGCTCCGAAGTCGCGCTCGCCGTCGCCGCGGCGGCGCAGTTGCACGGCGAAGGGCGCCGGCTGCGCGTTGTCTCGATGCCCTGCACCGATCGTTTCGATGCCCAGGACGCTGCCTACCGCGAGACCGTGCTGCCACGGGCGGTGCGGGCGCGGGTAGCCGTCGAAGCCGGTTGCAGCGACGGCTGGCGCAAGTATGTCGGCTTGGATGGCGAGGTGGTCGGCATCGACCGGTTCGGCGAGTCCGCCCCCGCGGACGCGCTGCTGCAATACTTCGGATTCACAGTGGACAACGTGGTCGCAAAGGTCCGGCAGGTCCTTAATCAGTAGCATCGAAGCCGCAGAGGGCGTCGCCCGATGTCCGGGCGAGCAGCTCACCGGCGGCGCAATTGCGATCCCCTTACATCAGGCAGTGTTTAAGGAAACAGTTGGAGATAGACAATGACAATTAAAATCGGAATTAACGGCTATGGACGGATTGGTCGCAACACGCTGCGGGCCCTGTACGAATCGAAGCGCACCGGCGACCTGCAAATCGTCGCGATCAACGATCTGGGCGACGCCAACACCAACGCCCACCTCACCCGCCACGACAGCGCCCACGGCAAGTTTCCCGGCGAAGTGAGCGTAGACGGCGACTACATGGTCGTTAACGGCGATCGCATCCGCGTCCTGGCCGAAAAGGATCCCGCCAAACTTCCCTGGGGGGAACTGGGCGTCGATGTGGTGTTCGAATGCACCGGCCTGTTCACCAAGCGCGAAAAAGCGGCGTTGCACCTGCAGGGCGGCGCCAAGAAGGTGCTGATCTCGGCGCCGGCCGGCAACGAAGTCGATGCCACCGTGGTCTATGGCGTCAACCACGATCTTCTGAAGTCCTCTTTCAGCGTGGTCTCCAACGCCTCCTGCACCACCAACTGCCTGGCACCGCTGGTCAAGCCGCTGCACGAGAAGATTGGCCTCACCGCCGGCATCATGACCACGATCCATGCCTATACCAACGACCAAGTGCTGACCGACGTCTATCACAAGGACTTGCGCCGTGCCCGTTCGGCTACCCAGTCTATGATCCCCACCAAGACCGGCGCCGCCGCGGCGGTGGGCCTGGTACTGCCGCAGCTGAAGGGCCTGCTCGACGGTTATGCCGTGCGCGTGCCCACGATCAACGTGTCTCTGGTGGATTTGACCTTCCAGGCGGCACGTGAAACAAGCAAGGAGGAAATCGACAGCATCATGAAGGAGGCGGCCTCGAGCGGCCCCCTGAAGGGCGTACTGGGCTATAACAGCGAGCCGCTGGTATCGATCGATTTCAACCACGACCCGCGTTCGTCGATCTTCGAGTCATCGGAAACCAAGGTAATCGGCGGCAGGCTGGTAAAGGTGCTGTCGTGGTACGACAACGAATGGGGTTTCTCCAACCGCATGCTCGACGTCGCCGTCGCCTGGTCCAAGGCGAAGTAAGGTCGTCGCGGCAATGAATCGAACGCAGTAAAGCTTGAGGAAAAGGTAGCGCAGTCATGAAAACCATGAGCGACGTCAAACTCGAAGGCCGCCGCGTGCTGATCCGCGAGGATTTCAACGTGCCGCTTGCCGACGGGCGCATCACGGAGGACACGCGCATCCGCGCCGCCCTGCCGACCATCCGTCGGGCCGTCGACGCCGGCGCCAAGGTGATGGTGATGTCCCACCTGGGGCGGCCCAAGGAAGGGCAGCGCGATCCCGGACTTTCCCTGGCACCGGTGGCGGCGCGCCTGGGTGAGCTTCTGGGCAAACCGGTACGCCTGATCGACAAGTGGACGGACGGTGTCGGTGAACTGGAAAACGGCAATGTGGTGCTGTTCGAAAACGTACGCTTCGAACCCGGCGAAAAAAAGAACGACGACGATCTCGCACGCCGCATTGCCGGTCTCTGCGACGTATACGTGAATGACGCGTTCGCGACGGCCCATCGCGCCGAGGCGTCCACGCACGGCGTCGCCAAGTACGCCCCGCTGGTCTGCGCCGGCCCCCTGCTGGACGCCGAGATCAATGCCCTGCGCCAGATCAAGGAACAGCCGATGCGGCCGCTGGTCGCCATCGTCGGCGGGTCCAAGGTTTCGACCAAGCTGGAAGTGCTGGAATCGCTGATCGGCATCGTCGACCAGCTGATCGTCGGCGGCGGCATCGCCAACACCTTCATGAAGGCCGCCGGTCTTAACATCGGCAAGTCGCTTTGCGAGTACGACCTGCTGGATACCGCCGTGCGGCTGATCGAGGCCGCCAAGGAGCGCGGCGCGGAAGTGCCGATCCCCGTGGACGTGGTCTGTGCCGGCGAAGTCTCGGCATCGGCGACGGCCACGGTCAGGCGCGTCACGGATATCGGCGACGACGACATGATCCTCGACATCGGACCCAAGACCGCCCGACAGTACGTCGAGATGCTGAAGGATGCCCAGACCATCGTCTGGAACGGTCCGCTGGGCGTCTTCGAGATTGACCAGTTCGGCGAGGGCACCAAGGCAATCGCCGAGGGCATCGCCGCGAGCGACGCCTATTCGGTCGCCGGCGGCGGCGACACCCTGGCAGCCATCGCCAAGTACGGCATCGGGGATCGCATCTCCTACATTTCCACCGGCGGCGGCGCCTTCCTCGAGTACCTCGAGGGCAAGGTGCTGCCGGCGGTGGCGATCCTTGAGGAACGCTCCCGGGCAACGCCGGACCGCCAGCACCCCAGCGAAGGGTATTGATTGAAGGCGTTTCCCATCCAGGTCCATAACGCCATCCGGCAGGACACCCCACGACATCAGGATATCGCCCGCCGGGCTGAGATCAGCTCCCGGCGGGTGCTCCAGGAAGGTACAGCCCAGAAATCTCCATGGCACTAAGACGAACCAAGATAGTCGCCACGCTCGGCCCATCGACCGACGATCCCCGCATCATGCGCCGGCTGATCAAGGCCGGCATGGACGTGGCGCGCATCAACTATTCCCATGACACGCAGGCCAACCACGAGACCCGTTTCCAGTTGGTGCGGGAGCAGGCACAGACGACAGGCACCGAGATCGGCATCATCGCCGACCTGCAGGGTCCGAAGATCCGCATCCAGCGCTTTCGCGACGGACCGATCTTTCTCGAGGAGGGCGACGAATTCATCATCGATACCAAGCTCGGCCCGGACGACGGAGACGAGCATCATGTCGGCGTCACCTACAAGGATCTGCCCAGGGACGTGCGCGGGGGCGATACCCTGCTCATCGACGATGGCCGCATCGTCCTCAACGTCCAGGAAGTGCGCGGCACCGCGGTCGAGTGTGTCACGGTGATCGGCGGCCAGCTGTCCAATAACAAGGGCATCAACCGGGAAGGCGGCGGCCTCTCCGCCGAGGCACTGACCACCAAGGACAAGAAGGACCTCAAGCACGCCATCGCCCACGGCGCCGACTACATCGCCGTGTCGTTTCCGCGCAGCGCCGATGACATCCTTACGGCGCGCAAGCTGGTGGAAAAGGCGGGCGGGCGCTGCGGTATCATCGCCAAGATCGAGCGGGCAGAGGCCCTCGAAAATATTGAGGCCATCATCGAGGCCTCCGACGGCATCATGATCGCACGCGGCGACCTGGGCGTGGAAATCGGCGATGCCATGCTGGTGCCGGTGCAGAAGCGCCTTACCCGCATCGCCCGGGAAATGAAGAAGGTGGTGATCATCGCCACGCAGATGATGGAGTCGATGATCAACAATATGATCCCCACCCGTGCGGAGGTCTTCGACGTCGCCAACGCCGTGCTGGACGGTACCGATGCCGTGATGCTGTCGGCGGAAACCAGCGTCGGCAAGTTCCCCAGCCGCGCCGTGGAAGCCATGTCACGCATCTGCCTGGGTGCGGAACGGGACTGGGAGGAACAGACTCCCGCCGTCATCGACACCCATTTCACCCGCATCGACGAGGCCATCGCCCTGTCATCGATGTACGCCGCCAACCGCATGGGGGCATCCGCCATCGGCGCCCTCACCGAAACCGGCGCCACCTGCATGTGGATGTCGCGGATCAGTTCCGGGATCCCGATCTTCGCCTTCACGCGCCACTCGGAAACCCAGCGTCGGGTCACCCTCTACCGCGGGGTGTACCCGGTCAATTTCGACGTGACCCACTCCGACTCCCTGGAGGTCAACCGTGAACTGGTCGACGTCCTGCTGCAAAAACAGGTGGCCGCGGACGGCGACCTGGTAATTATCACCAAAGGCGACATACGCGGCACGACGGGGGGCACCAACCTCATGAAGATCGTACGTATTGGTGACATCATCGGCCGCTATTATTGACGCGACTGCACGGAGGTATAATTGTCCCCGGGTGTCCCCGGGAATGGGCGGATGGCAGGCGATTTCCGCAATGCATGCCGCAGCCTGAGGGGGCCGGGCAGGACCGGTTCAACGTAATCCCAAAAAACAGATGAAGGTGATGACCATGTCTGCAATTGAACTAGAATCCGTCGCCAAGGCGCTGGTAGCGCCGGGCAAGGGCATACTCGCGATCGATGAGAGTTTCCCCAGCATCAAGAAGCGTTTCGATTCGATCGGCATCGAATCCAACGAGGACAATCGCCGCGCTTACCGCGAATTGTTGATCACCACCGCGGGCGCGGGCGAATACGTCAGCGGAATGATCCTGTTCGACGAAACCCTGCGCCAATCGACCGCCGCCGGCGAGAGCTTCGTCGATGCCCTGCACCGCCAGGGCATCCTCCCGGGCATCAAGGTCGACACCGGGTCCAAGCCCCTGGCCGGCTTCCCCGGCGAAGATGTCACCGAAGGCCTGGACGGGCTGCGCAAGCGGCTGGAGGAATATCGCGGCATCGGCGCCAAGTTCTGCAAGTGGCGCGCCGTGATCAATATCGGCGCAACCGTTCCCACGCCGAATGGCATCGACGCCAATGCTCACGCCTTGGCCCGTTACGCGGCACTGTGCCAGGAGCAGGGTCTGGTCCCCATCATCGAGCCCGAGGTGATGATGGAAGGCGACCATACCATTGAACGCTGCTACGACGTGAGCGTCGACACCCTGCGTCGCGTGTTCGCAGCCATGGCACACCAGCGGGTGGTTCCCGAACAACTGGTGCT
>CAYVOU010000034.1:0-8775 GCA_964453295.1 uncultured Gammaproteobacteria bacterium | reverse complement strand
GCCGTTCGCGTTTTCATACCAGAATCCCTGACCCGACGGGGCCACGGCGAAGGTCTTTGCATAGACGAGTTCATGCCCGCCGACCCGCACGGTCGAGCCACGATCCACCCCGGCGGCGCGCAGACCCGTCATAGCGTTGCCGAAATGGTCCACGTAAATGACTTCCGCCAGGTCGTCCGGGTAATCGGCGGCGAAACGCGTCGTGGTCGGCTGGATGATGCTTCGCTGGCCGCGCGCGAGTCGAGCCCCGACCGGCGCATAGAGATCGCGGCCGTGAAAGCTGCTTGAGAGGGACGGCGGCCGCCAGATGATGTCATGGTCCTTGACCACGTCGCCACGCCGGCGCACCAGCTCGAACAATCCGTTGTCCGGCCCCACGTACCAACGACCATCGCATTCCACGGCCACCGGCCGATGCCGGTCGCCACCCACCGCCGGGTCGACAACGCAAACACAGACGGTGCCCAACGCTAAATGGGTCGTGTAGGCGGGGAGCAGATAGGCGGTGGCACGCGGATCGTGCACCGGCGCATCGGCCAGCAGATTGATGACCGGCTCGCTAGGCGCGAGCGACACCATCGCCGCCAGCATCTGGCCGATGTAAGGACCTTCAAGGCCAAAATCGGTAATGAGTACAATCATCAGAGTAATCCTGGATTGCGATCTGAAATCGGCGCTTAGGCTGCCTGCCATCGCGGAACGCCGCGGCCTAAACGAAAGACCGGGCACAAGGCCCGGTCCGGTTCGATGACAATTCGATCAGGCATCACCTAACCGTTGGCTTCCGCCTCGGGCGCAGGTTCCGGCCGGTCGACCAACTCGACGATCGCCATCGGGGCGTTGTCGCCACGGCGGAAGCCCGCCTTCAGGATGCGCAGGTATCCGCCCGGCCGCTTCGCATAGCGCGGACCCAGTTCCTTGAACAACTTGCTGACAATGTCCTTGTCGCGCAGCCGGTCGAATACCAAGCGCCTGTTGGCGACGCTGTCGCTCTTGGCGATGGTAATCAACGGTTCGGCCGTACGGCGCAGCTCCTTGGCCTTGGGCAGGGTGGTCGTGATCAGCTCATGGCGGAACAGCGACTGAGCGAGACTGCGCAACAGCGCCTTGCGGGCGGAAGAATCGCGGCTCAGCTGGCGGCCGGTATTACGATGACGCATGACGAATTCCTTAAGTAATCTTTACCAGGTTCAGGCAGAGGCCTTTTCGCGGTCGTACAGCGACGCCGGGGGCCAGTTTTCCAGGCGCATGCCCAGCGAGAGGCCGCGGGCCGCCAGGACTTCCTTGATCTCGGTCAGCGACTTCTTGCCGAGGTTGGGGGTCTTGAGCAGCTCGACTTCGGTGCGCTGAATGAGATCGCCAATGTAGTGGATGCTTTCCGCTTTCAAACAGTTGGCCGACCGCACGGTCAGTTCGAGATCGTCGATAGGACGCAGCAGGATCGGGTCGATCTCCGCTTCCTCCTTGGCGACCGGTTCCGGCTGCTCCGCACCTTTCAGGTCGACAAACACTGAGAGCTGGTCCTTCAGGATATGCGCGGCATCGCGCACGGCGGTCTCCGGGTCGATGGCGCCGTTGGTTTCAACGGTCAGGATCAGTTTGTCGAGATCGGTACGTTGCTCGACGCGGGCGTTCTGCACCTCGTAGGCAACGCGACGGATCGGGCTGAACGATGCGTCCAGTTTCAGTCGGCCGATGGTCTGGCCGGCTTCTTCGGGCATCACCCGCGCGCTCGCCGGCTCGTAACCGCGGCCGCGGCTGACTTTGAGCGTCATGTTCAGTTCGGCGCCTTCGGTCAGTGTGGCGATGTGATGGTCCGGATTGACCACTTCCACGTCATGATCCAGGGCAATGTCCCCGGCCGTGACCTTGCCCGGACCCTTCTTGTTGATGGTCAGGGTCGCTTCCCGCTTGGCATGCATACGAATGCCGAGGTTCTTCAGGTTGAGCAGGATGTCGATCACGTCCTCCTGCACACCGGGGACCGTGGTGTATTCGTGCAGCACGCCGTCGATTTCAACCTCCACCACGGCACTGCCCGGCAGCGAGGACAACAGCACACGCCGCAAGGCATTGCCGAGAGTGTGCCCAAAACCCCGATCCAGCGGCTCCAGGGTGATCCTGGCGCAGCGCTCGTTGATGGGTTCCACATCAACCAGACGCGGCTTTAACAATTCGGTTCCGATTGCGGGCATCGATAGCCTCCAGCTTGAGCCTTAAGTAAATTCGTTACTTCGAGTACAGCGCGACAACGAGGGCTTCATCGATATCGGGCGGCAGGTCGACACGGTCGGGAACAGACTTGAAGACACCCTCCATCTTCGAGCTGTCCACGTCTACCCATTCCGGCATGCCAAGCTGCTCCGCCACCGTCAGCGAATCCTGTATGCGGACCTGCTTTCGTGCCTTGTCGGCGATGGCGACAACATCGTTCGGCTTGACGCTGTAAGAGGGAATGTTCACCACGTGGCCATTGACCTTGACCGCCTTGTGGCGCACAAGCTGGCGCGCCTCGGCGCGCGTCGTGCCAAACCCCATCCGGTAGACTACATTGTCGAGGCGGCATTCCAGCAGCTTCAGCAGGTTCTCGCCGGTGGCGCCTTTACGGCGTGCCGCTTCGGTGTAGTAATTGCGGAACTGACGTTCCAGCACGCCGTACATGTAGCGCAGCTTCTGCTTCTCGCGCAGCTGCAACGAGTAGTCGGACATGCGTCGCTGGCGGGCGTCACCGTGCTGGCCGGGCGGCTTGTCGAGCTGGCACTTGCCCTCGATCGATCGTCCACGCCCCTTCAGGCCCAGATCCATTCCCAGGGCGCGGCTCTTTTTACACTTCGCTCCAATATACCTTGCCATGCTTAAAGCTCCACAAAACTACGATGATTAGACGCGGCGCTTCTTCGGCGGCCGGCAGCCATTGTGCGGGATCGGGGTGACGTCCGTGATATTGGTCACCTTGAAACCTGCGGCGTTCAGCGCCCGGACAGCGGATTCGCGACCCGGACCAGGGCCCTTGACGAAGACCTCCAGGGTTTGCACCCCCAGGTCCTTCATGGTCGCCGTGACCTTTTCGGCGGCCACCTGGGCGGCAAAAGGCGTGCTCTTGCGGGAGCCGCGGAAACCGCTGCCGCCCGCCGTGGCCCAGGCAACAACATTGCCCTGGCGATCGGCGATGGTAATGATCGTGTTGTTGAAGGAGGCGTGCACATGGGCAACGCCGTCGACGACGGTCTTCTTGACGCGCTTCTTGCCGCGGGGTGATTCAGCCATGTTACCTGCCTCTTACTTCCTGATTGCCTTACGGGGGCCCTTGCGGGTACGTGCATTGGTGCTAGTGCGCTGCCCGCGAACTGGGAGTCCGCGCCGGTGGCGAAGGCCCCGATAGCAGCCCAAATCCATCAACCGCTTGATATTCATGGAAACTTCGCGCCGCAGATCGCCCTCTACCGAATACTTGGCGACGGCCGCCCGGATCGCGTCGAGCTGGCCTTCGTCCAGGTCGCGGACCTTCGTGGTCGGGGCGATACCTGCGGCCTCGCAGATGTCCCGGGCCCGGTTGCGTCCGATCCCATAGATGTACGTCAGCGCAATCTCGGCGTGCTTCTGCACTGGAATGTTTACGCCCGCTACACGCGCCATGAGCTAACCTCTTCTCTCTTAAACGAAAATATATCCCGGGACCACGCGGGGGGTCCGGATTCTATGCGTTGACCAGGCTGCAATCAAGTCGACGCCCCCAAGTCAGCCCTGGCGCTGCTTGTGTTTGGGGTTCTTGCAGATGATCCGCACCACGCGCTTGCGGCGGATCACGCGGCAATTGCGGCACATTGTCTTAACCGATGCACGGACTTTCATAACGTTCTCCGACTCGCGGTCTTACCGCTTAATCCCCTTCAAATTGGCCTTTTTCATCAGGCCCTCGTACTGGTGCGACATCAGATGGGCCTGCACCTGGGCCATGAAATCCATGACCACCACAACGATGATCAACAACGACGTACCGCCGAAATAGAACGGCACGTGGAACTTCCATATCAGTATTTCCGGCAACAGACACACGGCGGTGATGTAAATTGCGCCCGCGAGGGTCAGACGGGTCATCACCCCGTCGATATACCGAGCCGTCTGTTCGCCAGGACGAATACCAGGGATGAAAGCGCCCGACTTCTTCAGGTTTTCCGCGGTGTCCTTCGGGTTGAACACGATGGCGGTATAGAAAAATGAGAAAAAGATGATCGCCGCCGAATAGCAAAATACGTAAAGCGGCTGTCCCGGCGACAATGTATTCGCCAGCGTCTTCAGCCAGCCCATGCCCGGGGAGGTGCCGAACCACTGCCCCATGGTGGACGGAAACAGGATGATGCTGGAGGCGAAAATCGGCGGGATCACACCCGACATGTTGATTTTCAGAGGCAGGTGGCTCGCCTGCCCCGCGTACATTCGTCGCCCCATCTGCCGTTTTGCGTAGTTCACCGTAATTCGCCGCTGTCCGCGCTCGACGAAAATCACGAATCCGGTCACCAGCACCGCCACCACGAACAGCAGCACCACCATCAGGACATGCAGTTCGCCGGTACGGGCCAGTTCCAGCGTGCTGCCGATAGCCCGCGGCAGGCCGGAAACGATGCCCGCGAAGATAATTATGGAAATACCGTTGCCGATCCCACGTTCGGTGATCTGCTCGCCCAGCCACATCAGGAACATCGTGCCCGTCATCAGCGAGGTCACCGCCGTGACCTTGAAGGCGATACCCGGGTGGATGACCAGCGGGTGCGCGCCGGCGCTTTGGCCTTCCAGCGCAATCGCCACGCCCAGCGCCTGGAACGCCGCCAGGAACACCGTGCCATAACGCGAGTACTGCATCAACTTGCGCTGGCCGGCCTCGCCTTCCTTTTTCAGCTGCTCAAGAGGCGGGTGCACCATCGACAGCAACTGCACGATAATCGATGCCGATATATAGGGCATGATCCCCAGCGCGCAGACCGAGAAACGCTGCAGCGCGCCGCCCGAGAACATATTGAACATGTCCAGGATGGTGCCGTGCTGCTGGCTGAACAACGCCGCCAGTGCCGTCGGATCGATGCCCGGCACAGGAATATGGGTGCAGATCCGGAAGACGATCAGGGCACCGACCACGAACAGCACGCGATCGCGCAGTTCCGTCAGCTTGCCGAGACTCGCAAGGTTCAGCCCGGTATTGGCGGTCGCCGTCGCCACTTAAGCCTCGATGCTCCCGCCGGCCTGCTCGATCGCCGCGCGGGCGCCCTTGGTGGCCCCCAGGCCCTTGATGGCCACGGCCTTGGTGAGCTTCCCGGAAAGAATTACTTTCGCCTTTTCAATTTCCAGGCCGATGACGCCAGCCTGGCGCAACACGTCCAGGTCAACTGTCTTGGCATCAAGCTTTTCCAGATCGGAAAGCCGAACCTCGGCCACCTTCGCGGCGATCCGCGACTTGAAACCAAACTTGGGCAGCCGCCGCTGTATCGGCATCTGGCCGCCTTCGAATCCGACCTTGTGATAGCCGCCGGCGCGGGCGCGCTGACCCTTGTGGCCACGACCCGCGGTCTTGCCCAGGCCGGAACCGATGCCGCGACCCACCCGAACTTTCTTGGTCTTGGCGCCAGCCGCCGGTTTCAGTGTATTGAGGCGCATGATTTATTCCTCTACCGATAGCAGGTACGAGACCCGGTTAATCATGCCGCGCACCGCCGGGCTGTCCTGCACCTCGACAGTGTGGCCGATTCGCCGCAGGCCCAGGCCCTTGACGCAATCCTTATGCGCCTGAAGGCGTCCGTTGACGCTCTTGCGCAGTGTAATCTTGATCTGATTCTTGTTCTCGGCCATGGCTTAGTCCGTGATTTCTTCGAGCGTCTTGCCGCGCTTGGCCGCGAAGTACTCGGGGTCGCTGATCTGGCGCAGGCCCTGGATGGTGGCGCGCACGACATTGATCGGGTTGCCGCTGCCGATGCACTTGGCGAGCACGTCCTGCACGCCCAGCACTTCGAACACCGCACGCATCGGTCCGCCGGCGATAATGCCGGTACCTTCGGAGGCGGGCTGCATGTACACCTTTGCCGCACCATGCTCACCGACCACCGCGTACGGGATGGTCCGGCCGTTGAGCGCCACGCCCCGCATGTCGCGGCGGGCACTCTCCATTGCCTTGGAGATCGCTGAAGGCACTTCGCGCGCCTTGCCGTGGCCGAAGCCGACCCGGCCATCACCGTCGCCGACAACCGTCAATGCGGCGAAGCCGAAAATGCGTCCGCCTTTCACCACTTTGGCGACGCGGTTTACAGCTACCAGCTTTTCGCGCAGCCCGTCGTTGTTATCTGCATTCCCAGGATTAGCCATGATTTAGAACTCCAGCCCATTTTCGCGGGCGGCGTCGGCCAGCGCCTTGACGCGGCCGTGATACTTGAAACCGGAACGATCGAAAGCCACCCGCGTCACACCGGCCGCCTTGGCGCGTTCCGCAACGAGCTTGCCTACGGCCACGGCCGCGGCGACGTTGCCGCCATGCTTCAGCGACGGGCGCAGATCCTTTTCGACGGTGGACGCGGCGACGACCACCTGGGCGGTCCCCGGCGCGAACACCTGCGCATAGATGTGTTGTGATGTGCGATGGATGCTCAGGCGATACACGCCGAGTTCCTTGATCTTGGCGCGCGCCCGGGTGGCGCGGCGCAAGCGTGCGGTTTTTTTGTCCGTTGACATGGTCGGGCTGCTCAGCGATTAGGTCTTCTTGGCTTCTTTACGACGGACGGTTTCATCCGCGTACTTGACTCCCTTGCCCTTGTAAGGCTCGGGCGGCCGGTAGGCGCGGATTTTAGCCGCAACCTGCCCGACCTGCTGCTTGTCCATTCCCTTGACGACAATCTCCGTTTGGCTCGGGGTCTCTATCGCAATCCCCTCGGGGATGGCGAAGTTGACCGGATGCGAAAAACCCAGCGTCAGGTTCAGGACCTTGCCCTGCACCTGGGCGCGGTAACCGACCCCGTTGATCTGGAGCTTACGCTCGAAACCGGTGGCCACGCCGTTGATCATGTTGCTGAGCAGAGCGCGCGTGGTGCCGGCCTGCATGCTGGCCTTTTTGCTCTGTTCGCGCATGTTGACCTTTACCGCAGCCGCGTCGATGTTGAGTTCGACCAGCGGCGGCACGATATGGTCCATGGTTCCCTTGGCGCCTTTTACAGACACCTTCTTTCCGTCGAGCTTAACTTCGACACCCTTCGGCAACTTGATTTCACGTTTGGCGACGCGCGACATGGTCATTCACCTTTAAGAAACGTAACAGACGATCTCGCCGCCCACGCCCTGTGCGCGCGCGGCGCGATCGGTCATCAGGCCGCGTGAGGTCGACACCACGGCGATGCCCAGACCGCCGATTACCGTCGGCAGTTCGTCCTTGGCGCGATAGGTACGCAATCCCGGCCGACTCACGCGCTGGATCGATTCGATAACCGGCTTGCCCTCGAAATATTTGAGCTCGATGGTCAGGTCCGCCTTGCCGTCGTGATCAGCGACCGAAAACTCGCCGATATAGCCCTCATCCTTCAACAACTGGGCAAGCGCAACCTTGCGCGTTGACGACGGCATCGTAACCTGCTGCTTGCGGGCGCCGTGTGCATTGCGGATACGCGTAAGCATATCGCTGATGGGATCTTGTTGACTCATCTTCGTCCGTCCAATTCCGAAATGGTTATGTCCTTGCTAGCGACGGTGTTTACCAGCTGGCTTTGACCAGCCCCGGGACGTCGCCACGCATGGCAGCCTTGCGAAGCTTGTTGCGCGACAGGCCAAATTTCCTGTAGTAGCCATGAGGACGGCCCGTAATCCGGCAACGGTTCATTATCCGTGTCGGGCTTGAGTCGCGCGGTAGTTTCTGCAACGCCAGCCGGGCTTCGTGCCGCTCTTCTTCGCTCAGGCTGAGGTCTTTGGCCTTGGCACGCAGTTCGTTACGCTTGGCAGCGTGCTTCTTGACCAGCTTGATCCGCTTCACTTCGCGGAGCTTCATCGATAGTTTGGCCATGTCGGTCTCCGGCTTACTGGCTGCGCAGCGGCAGGTTGAACGCCGTCAGCAGCGCCCGGCCCTGTTCGTCCGTCCGGGCGGTAGTGGTGATGCAGATGTCCATGCCACGGATCGCGTCCACCTTGTCGAAATCGACCTCGGGGAAAATGATCTGTTCCTTGACACCCATGCTGTAGTTGCCCATGCCGTCGAAACCGCGCGGGTTCAGGCCGCGGAAATCGCGTATGCGCGGGATCGCGACGTTGATCAGTCGATCCAGGAATTCATACATGCGCACGCGCCGCAGGGTCACCTTGCAGCCGATGGGCCAATTTTCGCGTATCTTGAAGTTCGCGATCGCCAGGCGCGATTTCGTCACCACGGGCTTCTGACCGGAAATCGCCGTCAGATCCGCCAGTGCGTGATCGATAATCTTCTTGTCCGCCACCGCCTCGCCCACCCCCATGTTGATGGTGACCTTGCTGATGCGCGGAACCTGGGACAGGGAATTCAGATCGGGAATCACCTTGGTTTGATAGAACTCTTGCAATCTTGCCGTCATCTGCCGATCCTCACAGGTCCACGACTTCGCCGTTGGACTTGAAATAGCGCTTGCGCGTGCCGTCGGCGAGGACACGAATGCCGATGCGGTCGCCCTTCTTCGTGGTCGGGTTGTAAAGCGCCACGTTCGATATATGTATGGACGCCTCTTTTTCCACGATGCCGCCTGGCTGGTTCATCTGCGGATTCGGGCGCGTATGCCGCTT
>CAYVOU010000033.1:0-8974 GCA_964453295.1 uncultured Gammaproteobacteria bacterium | reverse complement strand
TTTCGCCGAGCGTTTCGACGGTGATCCCGGTGCGATCGGAGACAAAGAATACCTGACGAGTCATGATGAAATTGTAATCCCTGTCGGCGCCCTTCGGCAGGTGGGCCCGCCCAGCATATCAACAAAGGAGATGAGGATGGCGCTGCGTATCGTCTCATTGGATAAGCTCGGCATGGCAGACGTTGCCGTGGTCGGCGGAAAAAACGCCTCTCTGGGTGAAATGATCCAGTCCCTTTCGGCCGCCGGCGTGCAGGTGCCAGGCGGATTTGCCACCACCGCCGATGCCTTTCGCGAGTTTCTTGCCGGCGACGCCATCGACGGCCGGATCCGTGATTTGCTCGACAAGCTTGACGTAAACGACACCAAGGCGCTGGCCGACACCGGCCGACGGATCCGGGATTGGATCATGGTGACACCATTTTCCCCGGCCTTCGAGGCGGAAATCGAAGGCGCCTATGCGGTGCTCAGTGCCGGGGACGAAGGCGGCATGTCGGTCGCTGTCCGCTCGTCGGCGACGGCGGAGGACCTGCCGAATGCCTCCTTTGCCGGGCAGCAGGAAACCTATCTCAACGTGCGTGGCATTGATGCGGTCAAGGTGGCGATCAAGAAGGTGTTCGCCTCTCTCTACAACGACCGTGCCATCGCCTACCGCGTCCATCAGGGGTTCGTCCATCACGACGTCGCGCTTTCGGCGGCGGTGCAGCGCATGATTCGCAGCGATGTCGGCGCCAGTGGCGTCATGTTTACGCTGGATACCGAATCCGGATTCCGTGATGTCGTCTTCATCACCGCGAGCTACGGCCTGGGGGAGACCGTGGTGCAGGGTGCCGTTAACCCGGACGAATTTTATGTCTATAAGCCCGGCCTGGCCGCCGGCCGCCAGGCCATCCTGCGCCGTAATCGCGGCGAAAAGGCCATCCGCATGGTCTATTCCGAAACCGGCGTCGAGACGCAGGACGTCCCCGCGGAACTGCGCGCCGGCTTTTGCCTCGACGATGCCGAAGTCACGGAGCTTGCCAGGCAGGCGATGGCGGTCGAAAAGCATTACGGACGGCCCATGGATATCGAATGGGCAAAGGACGGTGTCGACGGCAGGCTTTATCTGGTCCAGGCCCGTCCCGAGACCGTGCAAAGCCGCAACACGCGCAGCCTTCAGCGCTTTGAATTGAGCAAACGGGGAGAGATCGCCGTCACGGGTCGCAGTATCGGCGATCGGATCGGTGCCGGCATCGCGCGCATCGTGGACGATACGGCCGACATGGAGAAAGTGCAGGCGGGGGATGTGTTGGTCACCGACATGACCGACCCGGACTGGGAACCGATCATGAAACGGGCGGCTGCGATCGTGACCAATCGCGGCGGCCGCACCTGTCACGCCGCGATCATTGCCCGTGAACTGGGGGTACCGGCGGTGGTGGGCTGCGGCACTGCCACCGCGGCGATCAAGGATGGCGAAGCCGTGACGGTTTCCTGCGCGGAAGGTGATACCGGCTTCGTCTACCACGGCAAGCTGCCTTTCAAGGTGCATAACATCAATCTCGACAGCATGCCGGCGCTGCCCATCAAGATCATGATGAACGTCGGCAACCCGGAACGCGCCTTTCACTTTGCGGCGATGCCGAACGACGGTGTCGGGCTGGCGAGGCTGGAATTTATTATCAACAACATGATAGGCGTGCATCCGCAGGCGCTGCTGGAATTCGGCAGTCTGAAGGGGGAACTGCGTGAGCGGATCGCGGATCGGATCGCCGGCTACGCGGGACCGGCCGAATTCTACGTGGCGCGTCTCACCGAGGGGATTGCCAGTATCGCCGCGGCGTTCGCGCCCAAACCGGTGATCGTCCGCACATCCGACTTCAAGTCCAACGAATACGCCAATCTCCTCGGCGGTGACCACTATGAACCGAAGGAGGAGAATCCGATGCTCGGGTTCCGGGGCGCTGGGCGCTATCTCGCGGACTCGTTCCGGGCCTGCTTTGAGCTCGAGTGCCAGGCCCTGAGGCGGGCGCGCCAAGACATGGGGCTCACCAATATCTGGGTGATGGTGCCGATGGTCAGGACGCTGGACCAAGCCCGTCGGGTTATCGATGTGCTGGCCGAAAACGGACTGAAGCGGGGTGAGGATGGCCTAAAGGTCATCATGATGTGCGAAGTGCCCTCCAATGCAATCCTGGCCGAGGCGTATCTCGAATTCTTCGATGGCATGTCCATCGGCTCGAACGATCTCACGCAGCTCACCCTCGGCCTGGACCGCGACTCCAATCTCGTAGCGGAGTTTTTCGACGAGCGCGATCCCGCGGTCGAAGCCCTGATGGGCCGTGCGATCGAGACCTGCCGGAATGCCGGGAAGTATGTCGGGATCTGCGGCCAGGGGCCGTCCGATCATCCGGACTTGGCGCAATGGCTGATGCAGAAGGGCATCGCCAGCATTTCCCTCAATCCCGATGCGTTGATTGCCACCTGGTTGTTATTGGCCGGTAGTGATGCCGCGTCGACGAGCGAGGAGGTGGTTAGCGAAGAGGGTTGCTGACCGGCGCCGGTCTCATTCAGCGGCGGGCGCGCGCCAATCCTGCCGCGGTGGGCAGGGACCGTTGCCAAGCAGGTCGACGAACGTCGGTTCGTCGACCGGGGCGCTGGCGAAATAGCCCTGAAATTCTTCGCACCCCAGACCGGCAACCACTTGCAGCTGTGGGTCGGTTTCGACGCCCTCCGCGATCAGCCGGTGGCCCAAGCTGTGCGCCATGGCGGTGATGGCCTGGACGATCGCCCTGGCTTCCGGGTTTGTCGCCACTTCCGCCACGAAAGATCGATCGATCTTTATGTAGTCGATTGGGAAGCGGGTCAGGTAGCTCAGTGAAGAGTAGCCGGTCCCGAAATCGTCGATTGCGATCTTGATCCCCAACGCGTTGATCGCGCGCAACGTGCGTTGCGCGAGCGATGCGTCCTCCATCAACAGGCTTTCCGTGATTTCGAGTTCCAGGCTGGACAGCACGCGCGGTCCAAGGCGGGTAAACAGCTGCCGAATCTTGTCGATGATCCGTCCCTGCTGCAGCTGCCTGGGAGAGAGGTTCACCGCGACCAGGATGTCGTGTCCGGCGTCCCGCCACCGCGTCACGGCGTCGCAGGCCTCGTTCAACACCCATTCTCCGACCGCCTCGATCAGGCCGGTGGATTCCAGGACAGGGATGAACTGGCCCGGCGACACCAGACCGCGTTCCGGATGCTGCCATCTCAAAAGTGCTTCGGCGGCGCACAGCCGGCCGGTGGCGATTTCGATGCGCGGCTGGTAATGCAGGCGGAAATCGCCATGGTCCAGCGCGCGCCGCAGGTCCGCCTCGAGTTCCAGCCGTTCATTGGTATGCCGGTTGATGTGGCGGGAATAATAGGCGAATCCCTCGCGCCCGTTCTCTTTCATGTGATGCAGCGTAGCCTCGGCGTTCTGCAGCAGGTTCTCACCGTCTTCACCGTCACCCGGGTAGGTGCTGATCCCGATAATGCCGCTTAGGAACACTTCGCGCGCGCCCAGTTTGAAGGGCTGTTTCATGGAATCGAGTATCCGGGTGGCCACCCGGTTTGATTCTTCCCGGTTGTTGCTGTCGGTGACCAGTACGCAGAACTCATCACTGGCCAGGCGTGCCGCCGTGTCCGTGGCAGGCGTGCAGGTGCGCAGACGATCCGCCACCTGACGCAGCAACTCGTCGCCGGCGGCCAGCCCGAGGCTTTCGTTGACGAGTTTGAAGCGGTCGAGATCGAAGACGAGCACCGAGCCGGCGAGATTGCCGCTTCGCCAGGCTTTCAGCGTTTGATTGAGGCGTTCGGTGAGCATCGTCCGGTTCGGCAGGCCGGTGACCACGTCGAACGACGTTACCCGCAGGAGCGCTTCCGCCTTCTGTTGCACGCGATCCTCCAGCGTGGCGTTCATCTCGGTCAGGCGGGTGTTGGTGGTCTCGAGCTCCAGCAGCAGGCGTCGGTTGTCCAGCTCCAGTTGATGGTGTCTCAGCGCCTCTTCGACCGCATCAATCAGATCGCGGTTGTCCCAGGGCTTGATCAGAAATTTGTAGATGGCGCCCTTGTTGATGGCTTCCACCACCGAATCGAGATCGGCACGGCCGGTGAGGAGGATGCGCATCGTGTCCGGATGTTGGCGCTTGGTCTCAGCCAGCAGCTCGGTGCCGCTCATTGCCGGCATGTTCTGGTCAGAGACTACGACGCCGACTTTGCTCTCTTGGGCAAGCATTTGGAGCGCCTCGGCGCCGCTGTTGGCCGTGAGGATGCGATGACCATGACTCTGGAACAGTCGGCCGAGTGCCTTGGTGACCCAGCGGTCGTCGTCGACGATCAGGACGGCGGGCGTCGATAGGCTCGGGGCTTCCACATCGGTGACTGCGCACGCAACGGCAGGCACGGCGGGTTCGCGCTCGGGGACGGCTGTCATGGTCGGGCTCTGTCGGATCGGAGAATTGGGCTGTGTGTTGAGGGAAATATCGGCCGGAAAATGAGGCGCTTGAGCTATCCGTTCCGTGTCCCGCGCCCGGCGATATGGGGCGGGTTGCCAAGCCGATGCATTTCGATGCGAGCCGTGGCGCCACGTTGCCCGGGCACTAATCTGGAACGTACCGTGCCGTCACCCTCTCGGTGCAAGCCTGCGGGCGCGCCACCGAAAGGGTGGTCAGAAAATCGCAGCCAGTCAGGGAGATGCGCTTTTCGTGCGCAAATTGCTGAACGTCAATCTTGAAATTCCTTGCCCAACGAAGGGCCAGTGCCGGCAATGATGCCCGCGGTACGAGGCTTGCGGTCGCGCGACGAAGCGCCGGGAGCTCATGACATTGGCAGCGGCGTCAGGACTGGATTTGGCTGAGTCGTTCGACCTGGGCCTGAACGTCGTCTTCTGACAGGGTCGGGCGGGAAAGCAGTCGCGGCAGCATGGCGATGATGACGCGCAGCTGCCGTATGTAGCGCCGGCAGTGCACACAGATCAGCAGGTGATACCAAACGAGCAGGCGCCTGCGCAGCGGCATGGAGCGCTCCAGGTATTCGGTTGCCTCGATCGATATGTCCTTGCACTTCAGCATTCTTCACCTCGGGCATGCCGCTCCACCGCCGCCCGCAGAGCGTTTCTCGCCCTGTGCAGCAGCACCCGTCCATTGGTCGCGGTGATGGTCAGAATGTTACAGATTTCATCCATTTCCAGGCCTTCGCCGTCGCGCATGGCAACGATGCTCTGCTGTGCCGCGGGCAGCATCCCCAGGATCTTTTCCAGGCAGCGGCGCAGTTCTTCACCCGAGAGTACGGCGTCCGGTGTCTCCTCGTGCCAGGGTGTGGGCGGCACCGCCCAATGCCCGTCGGGCGCAAACCGGGAGGGCGGCAAGGTCGGGTCCGGTTCGTTCCAGGCATCGCCGATGCTGACGCTGCGGCTTTCGCGCCGCAGTCGGCTGCGGGCGATATTGTTGAGTACGCTGTACATCCAGGTCTTGAGAGTGGAGCGGCCTTGGAAGGAGGACAGGCCGGTCAATACCGCCACCCAGGTTTCCTGTACTACCTCGTCGGCGATGGCCTCGCCGACCAGCGCCCGGGCGGCGCGCAGCAGACCGGAGTGATAGAGACGCACGGCCTGTTCGTAGGCTTTCTTGTCGCGGCCCAGCAGCCCCTGGATCAGGGCCTGTTCGTCCATCGGCTTGTCGGATTCGCTGCGCATCTCGTTCCTTGATGGTCGTCTTGGTCGAACGGAGTCCGGGCGTGCGTTCCGTCACTGGCAGGCGCATGCCTGGCCGAGGTCGGAGTTTAACAAATTATGTCGGTGATTCCTCCGCATCCGGATTGCGGACTGACGTGCCGGGGACGACGCCGGATTCCGCGGTGCCGATGGCCTGGGCACTCAGCATGATGGTCTCGATCTCCATGGTGATGTCTTCCTGGCGATAGGCGTTGAGCTTGCGCGACAGGTCCTCGGTGATGCGATCGAGGCGGCGCAGGGCATTGTCCATGTGTTCGAGGCGGCGGCGGTTTTCCGCCAGCAGTGAGCCGGCGAATACCTCCTTCATGGACATCAGCATGGCCTGTTCAGCGAGACGTTCCATGAATTGTTCCGGCGGCAGATTGAGCCGTGGCGGGAAGGCGCGCGGTGGCGGTTTGGTTTGCGGCAAAGGCAGGGGCAGGATCACGCGCTCCACCGGTGCGTCGGCGTCCGGGTCGCGGTACAGCACCCGCACCTGCAGCGGCGCGTTGGCACGGGCTGCCTGCTCATTCACCAGGCGGGCGGCGACGCTTTCCAGCACCCCGGCCAGTTCGCGGGCGATGCTGGCGCCGTCGAGTATCGCCAAGGCTTGCGTCTCGAGGTGATCGCCAAGCTTGCCGCCGACCACCAGCAACAGCTCGCCGCGTTCGCGCAGGTCCAGTGCGGGTGCGACCAGGGTCTCGTTGAAATCGCCGCAGAAACCGCGTTCCGTTCCCACTACCACGCAGATTTTCAACACCGGCACCGGCACCGGAGGGATGTGAAACGCCAGGAAATCCGCCGCCGCCAGTTCGATGGTCTGCATGGCGGCGCGCTGGTGGGAGAGCAGGGTGCTGAGCTCTCGGATCTCCATCAGCGAAATGTTCTTCATGGCGCCGAGGATCTCGCGAACCTGGCCGAGGCCGTGCAGGCGCGCGGCGACCGCGGTGCGACGGCTCATGCGGTTTCGACTCCCAGCCAGCCGGCGACGGCCTTGGCCCAGTCCTCCCGGGGCGAGTCGAGATGCAGCGTGGTTTCCTCCACCCCTCGCAGCAGGCGATCGAGTTGGCCCTCGATCTCGCTTTCGGCCACCGTTTCCAGGCGGCCGTCGTTGAAGGCGATCATCCAGGCGAGCTGGACACGGGGCGAGAGCGGCTTTTCGGCATCCTGTTGCAGCAGCCGGCGCAACAGCCGGCCGCGGGCCAGGCGTTTTTGCATCGCCGCTTCCAGGCGGGAGCCGAAACGCGAAAAGGTCTCCAACTCGAGGAATTGCAGATAGTCCAGTTTCATCCGCGCCGCTTCGTGCTTGATCGACTCCGCCTGTGCTTTGCCGCCGATGCGCGACACGGAACGCCGCACGTCGATGGCCGGCAGCACGCCAGCGGCGAAGAGCTGCCGATCGAGAAAGATCTGGCCGTCGGTAATCGAAATAAGATTGGTCGGGATATAGGCGGCGATCTCTCCCTGTTCGGTCTCGATAATGGGAAGAGCCGTCATGTTACCGCCGCCGCGGGCGGCGGCCAGGCAGGTGGAGCGCTCAAGCAGGCGTGCGTGCAGGTAGAACACGTCGCCAGGGTAGGCCTCGCGGCCCGGTGGTCGCCGCAACAGCAGCGACATCTCGCGGTAGATGCGCGCATGGGTGGACAGGTCGTCGTAGATCACCAACGCGGCATGGCCCTGGTCCATCCAGGCTTCGGCGATGGCGCAGCCGGCGAAGGGTGCGAGGTATTGCAGGCCAGGCATCGCCGTGGCTTCGGCGACGACCACGACGGTGTAGGCGAGGGCGCCATGGCGCCTCAGGGTGTCCATCACCGTCGCCACGGTCGAGCGCTTTTGGCCAATCAGCACGTAGACGCAGCGCACGTTGCCGCCCTGCTGGTTAAGCACTGCGTCCAGCGCCAGAGTGGTCTTGCCGGTGCCGCTGTCGCCGATAAGCAACTGACGCTGGCCGCGGCCGATGGGGATCATGGTGTCGACGATCTTGTTGCCCGTGTACAGCGGTTGGTTGACGAATTCGCGGGCGGTGATGGGGGGGGAGGGACCATCCAGCAGGCGTTGGGTCCTGCATTCCAGATTGCCGTCGCCGTCCAGCGGCATGCCCAGCGGGTCGACCATCCGCCCCAGCATCTCATCACCGACTCCGATGGTCAGGCGGCGGCCGCTCAGGGAGACGACGGCGCCGGCGCGGAAGGCGGCGGTCTGCTCCAGTAGAATGGCGCCGATGCAATCGCGGCCGAGATGGAACACCAGTGCTCTGCCGCCGTCCTCAACCTCCACGATTTCGTCCAGCGCGGCGGAAGGCAGTCCGTCAATCCAGGCGACGCCATCGCCGATGGATCGGATTTCGCCCCGCTCGGCGACCCGCAGCGACAGACGGTAATCGTGCAGCCGCGTCTCCAACTGCGCAGGGGACGCGGCCGATGATGGCGCGGTTTCAGGCGGCATGGGTGGCGCCATGGCTGAAGTAGCCCAGTTCGTCGCGCAGATTCGCCTGCAACAGCCACGGCCCGACCGCGATACGCAATCCCGCGATCAGGGACGAATCGACCAGAAACACCGGATCACTGTCTACGCCCAGACGTTCAGAGAGTAAGTGTTGCAGCGATTGGCGGGCTTCGTCCGGCAGCGCGAAAGCCGTGGTGACCTCGATCCGGCCATTGACCGCGCGTGTCGCGGCGGCGACCTTGTCGACCTGCTCCGGCGGCCATTGCTTCATGTCCGCCGCCATCACGTCGATCAACTTCGCCTCCAGCGCCGGCCCGGACAGGCGTTCCAGCATCCGCGCGGTCAGCATGACCGACAGCTCCAGCGCCCGCTGTTCGGCCATACGACTTTGCTCGGCCTCGCGGCGCTGTTCCAGTATCGCCAGCCGTTCCTGCTCGCGCCTTGCCGTCTCACCGATGTCGGCCAGGCGCTTGGTCTTGAGTTCGGCCATCTCCTTGTTGAGCGTGGCCAGGGCGGCCGCTTTTTCCTGCTCCCAGTCGCGCAGCCGGGTGTCGCATTGCTCGCGCAGGCGCGCCGCGTCATCCTTCAGGGCCGCGGCGTGCTTCAGCGTATCCTCGATGGCGTTGCGCCGCCGGTCGATGACGCCGAGGATCGGACGGTAAAGGAAGCGCTTCAGGATCCACACGAGGATGACGAAATTCATCACCTCGAGCAAGAAGCTGGTGGTGTCCAGTTCCATGGCTTATTTCAGCAGGTACTCGAGCAGCGGATTGCGGAACAGCACGATGAGTACAATCACCAGCACATAGATCGCCA
>CAYVOU010000032.1:0-9005 GCA_964453295.1 uncultured Gammaproteobacteria bacterium | reverse complement strand
TCAAGCTGAATGGTTTCCGTAGTCATCGGGTCGACTCTTCAGTCGGCGGAGGTCGCCGCCGGCTTGCGAGGGGTCTTGTCAGTGGTTGCCGTGCCCTGGTGGGCCTTGACGTCTTCGATGCAGACCTCCACATAGGTATCGAATTCCTCGGCCGGTGTCTGCAATGACTTCGCTTCCTCCGCGCAGGCATCCCTCACCTGGCGTTCGTCATTCGCAGCGGCATGACCGTCTTCCGCGAAGGCCGCAAGTGGCAGGACGAACAACTGGACGACCAGTATGACGTAAAAAAGGGGATTCATGGCAGGGTGACTCCGGCGTCGGCGGGGCCGGCAAAAACTGGCGCGCATTATAGCGGGGCCCCGTTCGGGGGCAAGGGGACAAGGTGCCGATGGGCCTCGACAGCCGGCACACGGGATCCCCTTGCTCCGGAACCGCCATGCTGACTATCCTAGCCTCATGGCTTGCGCATGCATTTACCCCTGGCGGTGGCGACAGTGCGCGGCGGATTCCTCAGTCAGCCGGATCGTCCCATTCCCGCAGAGTGTCTTTCCGTGAAAAATTTTCATCCCGCCGTTGCCGCCTGGTTTCACCGAACGCTGGGCGAGCCAACCGGTTGTCAGGAGCAGGCGTGGCCAGCGATCCGCGAACGCCGCCATACCCTGGTCGCGGCACCGACCGGGTCCGGTAAGACCCTGGCGGCGTTCCTGTGCGCCATCGACGAACTGGTCAAGGTGGGCGGCGCCGGCAGCTTGGCGGACGAAACCTACGTGCTGTATGTCTCGCCGCTGCGGGCGCTGAGCAATGACGTGCAGCGCAACCTGCAGGGGCCCCTGAACGGGATCCGCGACGAGTTGCTTTGCAACGGACTGGACGACGTCGATATCCGCACCTTCGTGCGCACCGGCGACACGCCCGCCCAGGCGCGCGCGCTGATGCGGCGCCGGCCGCCACACATCGTGGTGACCACGCCGGAGTCGTTGTACATCCTGCTTACCAGTGACAGCGGGCGCGCGATGCTGCGCACTACGCGCACCGTCATTGTCGATGAAATCCATGCCATCGCCGCGAGCAAGCGCGGCGCCCATCTCGCCCTGAGCCTGGAACGGCTGGCGGCGCTTTGCGATCAGCCGCCGGTACGCATCGGCCTGTCGGCGACGCAGCAACCGATAGACGAGATCGCCGGGTTCCTGACCGGCGTCGACGCCCGTGGTGCGCAGGCCGACTGCACGATCGTCGATCTCGGCCACACGCGGGATCGCGACCTGGCGCTGGAAATCCCGGCTTCGCCGCTGACCGCCGTAATGTCCGGCGAAGTCTGGACCGAGGTCTATGACCGCTTGGCGGCGCTGGCGCGCGAACATCGCACCACGCTGGTGTTCGTCAACACCCGCCGCATGGCCGAGCGAGTGGCGCGACACCTGAGCGAGCGCCTGGGCGAGGATCAGGTCGCGGCTCACCACGGCTCGCTCTCGCGCGAGCAGCGATTCGATGCCGAGCAGCGCCTCAAGGCGGGGCAATTGCGGACCATGGTCGCGACGGCTTCATTGGAACTCGGCATCGACATAGGCGACGTCGACCTCGTCTGCCAGATTGGGTCGACGCGTTCCATCAGCGCTTTCCTGCAACGCGCCGGCCGCGCCAACCATGGGGTGGGCGGCCTGCCCAAGGCTCGCCTGTTCCCTTTGAGCCGCGATGAACTGGTGGAGGCGATTGCGCTGCTGGACGCCATTCGCCGCGGTGAGCTGGACCGGATCGAAATTCCGTCGCAGCCACTCGACGTGCTGGCGCAGCACCTGGTGGCGGCGGTGGCGATGGAAGAGTGGGAGGAGTCCGGGCTGTGGGCGCGCGTGCGCCGGGCCTGGCCTTATCGGGAACTGTCGCGCGAGGCGTTCGATGCCGTGTTGGGCGTACTCGCCGAAGGCTACGCGGCCCGCCGGGGGCGGGCCGCGGCCTATATTCACCGCGATGCGGTCAACGGCCGTCTGCGCGCGCGCCGCGGCGCGCGCCTGACCGCGGTGACCTGCGGCGGCGCGATTCCCGACAACGCGGACTTCGAAGTCAGGGAGGAACCGGCCGGCACCTTCATCGGCACCGTCAATGAGGATTTCGCCATCGAGAGCATGGCCGGCGATATCTTTCAGCTTGGCAATACCTCCTGGCGGATCATTCGGGTGGAATCCGGGACCGTGCGGGTGCAGGACGCCCAGGGGCAGCCGCCGACCATTCCCTTCTGGCTGGGCGAGGCGCCGGCGCGCACCCATGCGCTGTCCCATGCCGTCTCGCGCCTGCGTGGAGAAATCGAGCGTGAGTTCGATGGGCAGCACGATCCCGACCCCGCGGCGCGGCGCCTGCACGCCTGCCGCTGGCTGTGCGAACGGGCCGGCGTCGACATGGCGACCGCGGAGCAGGCGGTGGATTACTTGTGGCTGGGCCGGGCGGCGCTCGGCCGGCTGCCCACCCAGCAGACGCTGGTCCTGGAGCGATTCTTTGACGAGTCCGGCGGCATGCAACTGGTCCTGCATTCGCCCTTCGGCGGCCGCCTGAACCGTGCCTGGGGGTTGGCTTTGCGCAAGCGCTTCTGTCGGCAGTTCAATTTTGAACTGCAGGCGGCGGCCACCGAAGACGCCATCATTCTCTCTCTTGGCGAGACACACAGCTTTCCCCTGGAAGACGTTTGGCGGTTTCTGAACTCCGGCAGCGTGCGCGAGGTGCTGATCCAAGCGCTGCTGGACGCACCCATGTTCACGGTACGCTGGCGCTGGAATGCCGGTGTGGCGCTGGCGGTGCCGCGCTTCCGTGGCGGTAAGAAAGTGCCGCCGCGCCTGCAGCGCATGCTTGCCGAGGATTTGGTCGCGGTGGTGTTTCCCGACCAGTTGGCCTGCCTGGAGAACATCGTGGGCCGGCGCGAGATCCCGGATCATCCGCTGGTGCGGCAGACTCTTGACGACTGCCTGCACGACGCCATGGACGTCGACGCGCTGGAGTCCTTGCTGAGCGCCATCGAGCGGGGCGAAAAGACGTTGCTGGCGCGAGATCTGACCGAGCCGTCGCCGTTGGCCGCGGAAATCCTCAACGCGCGGCCCTATGCCTTTCTCGACGATGCGCCCCTGGAGGAACGCCGCACCCAGGCGGTTATCAGTCGCCGCTGGCTGGACGCCGATAGCGCCGAAGATCTTGGCAAGCTCGATCCGGCGGCCATTGCCCGAGTCCGTGCCGAGGCCTGGCCCGACGCCGGCGATGCGGATGAGTTGCACGACGCGCTGCTCTGGCTGGGATTCATGACGGCCGCGGAGGCGGCTGCCGGGCCGGGCAGGGCAGGCGGCACGCCGGTCGCCGACTGGTTGCCGATGCTGGCCGAGTTGGGGACACAGCGGCGGGTCTGTGCGCTGCATCTGCCTGACGCCGCGCCCATCTGGGTGGCGGCTGAAAGGCTGCCCGAATTTTCGGCGCTGCTCGGAGCGCTGGAAATCAAACCGCTCGTCACGGCACCGGCGGCCGCGATGCGCCAGGAATGGACGCCCGAATCCGCCCTGATTAACTTGGTACGCGGACGTCTCCAGGGCCTGGGGCCGGTGACGGCCGCCACGCTGGCGGTCTCTTTGGGGATCACCGAGCCTGGCGTGGAACAGGCCCTTCTCGCACTGGAGCAGGAGGGATTCGTCCTGCGCGGCAGTTTCGGTGAGCGTAAGGGTGGTGCCGTTGAATGGTGCGAACGGCGGCTGCTGGCGCGCATACATCGATATACACTCAACCGGTTGCGCAACGAAATAGCGCCGGTCAGCGCGGCGACCTTCGCGCAATTCCTGTTCCGGTGGCAGCATGCCGCGCCGCAGTTCCAGCTCGAGGGCGAGCCGGCCCTGGAAGCGGTACTGCGGCAACTGGAAGGGTTTGCCGCACCGGCACTGGCATGGGAACGGGATCTCCTGCCGCTGCGCCTGCGCGATTTTACGCCCGACATGCTCGATCGCCTGTGCCTGTCCGGCCGCTATACCTGGCTGCGCCTGGCGCCGTCGTCGGGTCGCAGTCCGGTATTGAAGCTGACGCCGATCAGCCTGGTTTCTCGGCGCCGACTTGGCGACTGGCGCCGGCTCGCGGCCGGCGCCGATGCGCCGCCGCTTGCGGCTACCGCGCAGGTCGTGCTCGAAACGCTGCAGAACGGCGGTCCGGCTTTTTTCGAGGAGCTGATCGAGGCGACCGGCCTGCTGCCAAACCAGGTTGAGCAGGCGCTGGGTGTGCTGGTCGCCGCCGGCCGCGTGCATGCGGACAGCTTTTCGGGCCTGCGCCGCCTGATGCACGCGGGTGAGCGGCAGCGGCACGGATCGCGTCGCAAGCTGCATGATTACGGCGGACGCTGGGCATGCCTGAAGCCCATGGCGCCGGCTTCGGTGGAACAAGAGGATGACAGCGCCCTGGCGCGCGTGCTGTTGAACCGTTACGGTGTCGTGTTCCGGAAGTTGCTGGATCGCGAGGCCGGGCTGCCGCCCTGGCGAAGGATGCTTGCCTGCCTGCGCCGGCTCGAGGCGCGCGGCGAGGTGCGGGGCGGACGATTCGTCAGCGGATTTGCCGGCGAGCAGTTTGCGCTGTCGGAAGCCGTGGCAAGCTTGCGCGAGCTGCAGCGCAATCCTCCCGCGGGCGAGCTGGTGACGGTGTCGGGTGCGGATCCGCTGAATCTGGCCGGCATACTGATGCCCGGACCACGACTGCCGGCACTGACGGGCAACCGCGTGCTATACCGCGACGGCGTACCGCTGGCGTATCTCAAAGGCAAGACGGTCAGTTTCGAGGCCAGGATCGATGATCGTGAACACTGGCAGCTGCGCAATGTTCTAATCAAGCAGCAACGCGTGCGAATCTAAGGCAATCCGGCTAAAAAGATGAAATAATTCTGTCAGTTGGCTACATGACAAACGGACATTCGTCGGCAGGGGACCGGAACCCGGCAATTGTCGCAGCCGACAAGACACACTAAGAAGACATTCCAGACTGAATCATGGGAAACAGTTCGTCAGACGACCAACGCGCGCATCCACGCTACAACGTGTTCCTGGATGCATTGCTGACCGGAAAGGGGCTCGAGTCGAAGGCCTGCAAGATCCGGGATATCTGCGTGGGCGGCATGTTCCTGTCGTTCGAGGGTCCCGCCGGAGAAGTCACCTATTCGTCGCAGACGCCCATTCGTGCCGGCGACGAGGTCGGCGTGCATTTTTATGTGCCGCATGAGGGGCGCGACCATGCCTACGATGTCCAGGCGAAGGTGGCGCGGGTGTTGAGTGCCGGCATCGGAGTTGCATTTACCGACATTCAACCGGCCACCCTGCAGACCCTGATGCATTTCGCGAAGAGCCGGGGCGAGGAGCGCCCGGCTGCGCCCCCGCGGACCGGCGGGCTCAGCGCCGCCGAAAAGGACCGGCTGAGTCAGTTGACCCGAACCTGGTTCAAACAGGATCTGGGTGCCTGGATGTCGGACTTTTTCCGCAAAGCCGAAGACAAGCTGTTCCTGGCTTCGAGGGAAGCCACGGACAGCCAGATGCAGCGCCGCTATTGGGATGCCATCGAGGTACTCAAGTCGAAGCGGCAGAACGCGGAGCGGGAGATCTATTCCGCATTGCTGGAGCAGTTCGATCACGTCGGTGCCAAGGTCGGCGGCAGCAAGATCCCTGGCGAGGACACGCAGCCGGGTTCGGAATTATCGCTGGTCAATACCCGCGAGTTCGAAGACTTCCTGGTTATCAGCGAAACCGTCGACAAGGCCGAGACGTACTACAAGGCACAGTTGTTCGAGCTGCAGCAGCGCCTTTCCTTCGTGTTTGGCTTGGCAATCGACATGGGAAACAATCCGGTCGGCGCCGGTGCCATCTCCCATGCGTTCTGTGATGCCATGCATGCCATCGGCCTGGATCCGGACGCGTTCAAGGTGGTACTGCAAGCCTACTCCGACGGCGTGGTCCCGGAGTTCTCGCGTTTCTACCAGCGTTTGAACGCGGAACTCCAGAAGGAAGGCGTGCCGTTGCTGGAGCAGCGGTCGAAGCCGGAAGTGCCCCGGCCTCGCCGCAGCGCGCCACCGCCGCAGTCGGCAGGTGCCCCATCGGTTCCGCCGACTCCGGCAGCACCGGTGGGATCGCCGGTGGAGGGCCTGCCGGACCTGTTCGACCCGGAGTCGACGGCAGGCATGGTTCCGGGTGCCGCCCAGATGGTGCGGCAGTATATGGGTACAGGGGCCGGCGTGCCGTCGCCGGCGGGGCCGGCCCCGCAAGCCGGGATCGGACAGGGCGCGTCGGCACCCGCCGCGCATGGTGTCGGGGGTGTCGGGATGCCAGGCGGGGGATGGCAGCCTGGTGTTGCCGGCGCCACGGGCACGGCGAGGACGGCTCATACGCTGTTCGGTTTGCGGCGTCAGTTGCAGGCGGCGCCGGCACCCGTCGCCCTGCAAGGTGCCGCTTCCCCGGCTTACGCGGGTCCGGCGGGTACCGCTGCGGTCGCCATGCCGGCCCAGTCGGCCGGATATCAAGCCGCCATGCCTGGCGCCGGCGCCGGTATCCCGGCCACGGAAGCCTCCATCCCCGAGACCGCCAGCTATTTCGGGCAGGAGGAACTCACGGCCGCGATGCAGTCGCTTGAGCCGGAGCTGGTACAGACCCAGGCCCTAGACCCGGCGGTCTACCGCAGGCAGCTAGAGGGCGCGCTCGACGCGAAGGGCGGCGACGGGCCGCCAAAGGCGGTGAACGAACAGGATTGGGACATCCTGGAACTGGTGCTTGAGTTGTTCAATGCTATTTTGAACGACGGCCGCGTGATTACCGACGTCAAGCCCTACGTGGGTCGCCTGCGTACGCCGGTCAACCGCCTGGCACTGGCGGAACCGGCCTTCCTGGAGGACCAGGCGCATCCGGGACGACGCCTGCTCAACCGGTTGGCCGAGGTGCGCAGCCTGGGCGGCAAGGACCCCGCGACGTCGATCCGGCCGCGCATTGAACAAATCATCGAGCGGGTGATGGCGGACAGCGGCACGCACCCCGCGGTATTCGGGGAGGCCGCCGACGAGGTGGAACAAATCGTCGCCGAACAAGCGAGGGAATTCGCCCAGAATCTCCAGCAGCTCGCCAAGACTAGCGAGGAGCAGCAGCAATTCCTCAAGGCGCGGCGCAATCGCGACGGCGCCGAAAAGCACGCCACCCCGACAGCCGGCATGTCGGAGGAATGGGCGGAGTGGTTGACGCGAGCACGCCGCCTGAAAGTCGGCGACGAACTGGAGCTCGGCAGTGGCACCCAAAAGCGGCGGGTGACGGTGGCCTGGGTCGGCGAGGATCAGAACTCGTATGTCCTCGCGGACACGATTGGCCAGAAGGTGGCCAGCGTCGGCTTGCAGGAACTGGCCATGCAGCTTCGCCGCGGGTCGGCCAAGGTGTTCGGCAAGACCGAAATGCCGGCGGTGGAGCGCGCCCTGTTCACTTCGCTGCAGAATCTTCACGGCAAGCTGGAAGCCGAGGCATCGTCCGACGCCGTTACCCGCGTGCTCAATGCCGATGCGTTCAATGACGCACTGGATGAAGCCATCGTGCAGGCCCAACGCGATTCTTTTCATCACGTGCTGGCCGTGGTGTGCCTGGACCAGTTCGACGAACTGGTGGGTGCCGCTTCCGAGGAAACCGCACA
Source organism: uncultured Gammaproteobacteria bacterium (assembly GCA_964453295.1). GTDB lineage: Bacteria > Pseudomonadota > Gammaproteobacteria > JAJPIJ01 > JAJPIJ01 > CAYVOU01. The sequence goes on along the minus strand of CAYVOU010000032.1, from coordinate 1,352 downwards.
GGCGGTGCTCCGCGAAACCGCGGCGTGCCTGCACCAGACGCTAGGCGAAGAGGTCAAGATTGGCCGGGTCGGCGATCATGACTTCGGCATGCTTTTCACGGATTGCTCCCAGGGCCAGGGTTTCGAAAAGGTTGAGAGCGCCCGTGCCGCGATAGCCGCGACGCCGTTGCAGCTTGCCGAGGAGAGCGTGAGCGTGGCACCGGCGCTGACGTTGAGTGCGGGGATCGTACCTTTCGGCGATGAGGCGCAATCGCGCGAGCAATTGCTGGAAGTCGCGGGCCGCGCCCTGCAGTTCGCACATGAGGCCGGCGGCAACACGGTACGTCTTCACCATATCGAATCGGTCGAGAACGCGACGGCAAAATCGCGGGCACTGCTGGCGGAGCAGTTGGAGAGCGCCCTGGCCGAGGACCGGCTGCAGTTGTCGATGCAAAGGGTGGCGCCGCAACGCGAGGAACCGAACCTGCCGACCCACGTCGAACTGTCGCCATCGTTGTTGCTGGATGCCGGCGTGCGGATGGAGCCGGTGGCGTTGCGCCGTGTCGCCGAGTTGCGGAAAAAAAGTCTGGAACTCGACCGCTGGCTGGTCCATGCGGCGCTGCAGTGGGTGGTCGATAATGTTGACAGTTTGCCGGCCAATGGCTGGTGTATCATCAAACTGTCAGCCGCGTCGCTCAATGACGCCGGCCTAACCAATTTTCTGGTTGATGAACTGATGAATACGGCAGTGCCGCCAAGCCGCCTGTGTTTCGAATTGACTGATACGTCCAATTTGGAACGACGGTCCGATGTTGATGAAGTGGTGCATTCATTGCACGAGTTCGGCTGTCACTTCGCAATCGGTGATTTCGGCAACGAGCATTCGTCGCTGGCAGGTGTGAAAGACCTCCAGGTCGACCTGGTCAAGGTCGGACGCATGGGACATCGCAACCTGGCCAGGAATCCCACCGACGTCGCACTGGTGCGGTCCGTGGTCGAAATGGCGCACTTCCTCGGCGCGCCGGTCTGGACGGACTACATCGACGACGCCGGCACGCTGGCGAAGCTTGCCGAGCTGAACGTGGAGTATGCCCAGGGCGCGGCGGTTTCGCCTTTCGAGGCGCTCTCGTGAGCCAGGTTTCCGAGCACACGCCGGAACGGATCGGCAAGTACGAAATCACCGGCGTGGCGGGTCGCGGCGCGATGGGCGTGGTTTATATCGGCTACGATCCCATCGTCGATCGTAAGGTGGCCATAAAGGTGGCCTATCCCGCCGAGGACGACGACAATCAGGCGCGGGTCGCCAAGAAGATGTTCCTCAACGAGGCACAGACCGCCGGCAGCCTCGACCATCCCAACATTCTCAAGGTCTA
>CAYVOU010000031.1:8941-9195 GCA_964453295.1 uncultured Gammaproteobacteria bacterium | reverse complement strand
AGCGGGATCCGCATTGCATCGGCGATCTGGCCGGCGAGCAGCAGAGACTGGTTGTAACCGCGGGCGACAAGGCGGCGCGGGTGCAGCGGGACAGGCACGATACAGTCGGCGTGTACACGTTCATGCGCGAACTGCGCTGCCATCAACCTCCCTAGCAGGCGCGCCGCCCGGAGGTCGCTGTCGAACTTCATGCGGCGTATCAGGACGTCTACCGGCGCCGCATACACAAACGGTATGCGGCAGCGGTGGAAATG
>CAYVOU010000031.1:0-8931 GCA_964453295.1 uncultured Gammaproteobacteria bacterium | reverse complement strand
CGGCAGGCCACAGCCTCCGCAGGGATTCCGGACCAGAGGGAGATCGCCCAGGCATTTGCCGCACAAGGCCGACTCCTCGCGCAACGCCTGTCCGCAGGCCATGCAGGCCTGCGCCGGTGCGTGCCGCAAAAGCCGATTGGCGGATGTTAAGTTAAAAGTACTGAAAAACTTGACAGTCATTAACGATCATCCAATGATTCCGTCGCATATCCCTTTAAAAATGGAGTTTAACCCTTGTCAGCCCGACCAGAGCAAGCCGAGGTGACCCGTCACGATTGGACGCTCGCAGAAATGGAGGCGTTGTTTGGCCTTCCCATGAACGACCTGCTGTTCAAGGCGCAGGCTGTACATCGACGCCATTTCGACCCCAACAGTATTCAGCTCAGCACGCTGATGAACATCAAATCGGGCGGCTGTCCGGAGGACTGCGCCTATTGTCCCCAGAGCGTGCGCCATGAAACCGGGCTTCAGGCCGAGCCTCTGGCCACGGTCGATGATGTGAAGGCCGCCGCGGTCGCCGCCAAGCGCGCCGGCGCCACCCGTTTCTGCATGGGTGCCGCATGGCGTTCACCCAAACAAAAAGATCTGGCCCGGGTCACCGAGATGATCCACGCAGTGAAGGCGCTAGGCATGGAAACCTGCGCCACTCTGGGCATGCTGGATCCTGGCCAGGCCCGCGACCTCAAGCAGGCGGGACTGGACTATTACAATCACAACGTCGATACCGGCCCGGCGTACTATCGGCAAATCATTTCAACGCGGCGTTTCGAAGATCGGCTCGAAACGCTAGAGAACGTGCGCGATGCCGGCCTCAACGTCTGCTGCGGCGGCATCATCGGGATGGGCGAAGCCGTCAGCGACCGCGCCCAGATGTTGATGACCCTGGCCAACCTGCCACGGCATCCCGAGAGCGTACCGATCAACATGCTCGTCAAGGTGGAAGGCACGCCGCTCGCCGAATCGACGCCTCGTGATTCCGCGGATGGATTCGACCTGGTACGGACCATCGCGGTGGCGCGCATCACCTTGCCGAGGTCCTACGTCAGGCTCTCAGCCGGGCGCAGCAATCTCAGCGACGGCATGCAGGCTTTATGCTATTTCGCCGGCGCCAACTCGATATTCTACGGTGAGCGGCTGCTGACTACCGACAATCCGGAAACCATACGCGACCGGGCGCTGTTCTCGGCGCTGGGTCTCAATGCCGAGCAATAACGCCGCCGGACCGCCGCGAAACTGGTCGGCCGAGTTGGCGGGTCGCCTGCGGCAACGGGAAGCAAGCGGCTTATACCGGCGCCGCGTGCAGCGCGCCGGCACGCCCGCCGCAAGCAGCCTGTCCGGGGTCGACATCCTTAACTTCTCGAGTAACGATTATCTGGGCCTGTCCTCGGAGCCGCGACTCATCGACGCGATGGACGAGGCGGCGCGTATTTACGGCGCCGGCAGTGGCGCATCCGAGCTGGTCAGCGGTCACACCGACGCACATGCGGCATTGGAAACGGCGCTGGCGAACTTCACAGGGCGACCGCGCGCCCTGGTTTTCTCCACCGGATACATGGCAAACCTGAGTGTGATTGGCGCCTTGGTGCCCCGTCGCGGCGCGGTTTGGCAAGACCGCCTGAACCATGCATCGTTGATCGATGCCGCCGTGCTTGCGCGCGCCAGGCTGCGGCGTTACCGGCACGCCGACCCGGACGCTCTGCGCGCAGTTCTAGAATCGTCCAAGGATCCGCTGCCGCTGGTTGCCACTGACGGTGTGTTCAGCATGGACGGCGATATCGCGCCGCTTGCGGTGCTCGCCCGGACCTGCCAGGACGCCGGCGCCCTGCTCATGGTCGACGACGCTCATGGGATCGGCGTGCTCGGGGAAAATGGCGGCGGCAGCCTGGAGTTGCACGGCCTGACGACGTCCGACGTACCGGTGCTGGTCGGGACCTTCGGCAAGGCGCTGGGCGTGTTTGGCGCCTTTGTCGCCGCTGACGAAACCATCATTGAAAACCTCATCCAGTTTGCCCGGCCCTATGCCTACACCACGGCTCTGCCGCCTCCGATAGCAGCCACCGTTGCCGAAAGTCTGCGCATTATCCGCGAGCAGCCGCAACGACGAAGGCGCCTGCTGGCGCGGATCCGGTATTTCAGGGAGGCCGCGGCCCGCCACGGCATTCCGCTCAGCCGTTCGCGCACGGCCATCCAGCCGCTCGTGATCGGCGATGCTGAAGCAACCGTGGCGCTTAGCCATCGTCTGCTTGTGCACGGCATCCTGGTGCCGGCGATACGCCCGCCAACGGTGCCGGCAGGTTCCGCCCGTTTGCGCATCGCGCTCTCGGCGGCGCATTCAGAAGCCGACATAGATGAACTGGTAAGCGTATTGAGGGCCAGCCTTTGATGCGGGACGTGACGGCGCCTTGGGTATTGCTGCCGGGATGGGCTTTCAGCCCGGAGGTTTTCTCACCGTGGATTGCAACGCTGGGACCGGGCGCCTGCGCCCATGCGCTGGCGATACCCGAGGCCGCGCCATCGGTCAACGATGCATTGAATGCAACGGTGGAATCCGTGCTGCGAAACGCGCCTGAACGGGCCAGGTGGGTGGGCTGGTCGCTAGGCGGGATGATCAGTTTGGCTGCGGTGGCCATGGCGCCGGAGCGCGTCATTGACCTAACGTTGATAGCGTCGACGCCACGTTTCGCCAGTTCGAGCGACTGGCCGCACGCTGTTGCCCCGGGCAGCCTGCGCCGGTTTCACGAAGGCCTCTCGGACGATCTTCCGCGCACGCTGCACCGCTTCGCGGCGCTTTGTGCGCAAGGCTGCGAGGGCGTCATGGCGGTCAGTCGTTTGCTGGGCACTGATCTCCACAACGGCCAACGGCCGCCCACCGCGGCGTTGGAGACCGGCTTGGCGATGCTCACCGAACTGGATCTTCGTGCCTTGCTTCCACGGGCCCGCACCAGGCTGCGTTGGATACTGGGCGGCGGCGATCCACTCGTGCCTGTGGCGGTCCAGGCCGACCTGCGGGCATTGCGCCCGGACATCGAATTCCTGCGACTGGATGGCGCCGGCCACGCGCCCTTTCTCTCGCACGGACGGGCCTGCGCCGAATTTCTCCTGGCATGAAACGCGATCCCTATCATCTCGAACGCCACCGGGTGGCCGCCGCCTTCAATCGAGCAGCATTCGGCTACCAGCGGCATGCCGCGTTTCAGGATCTGATCTGCGGACGGCTCGACGAGCGGCTCGATTTGATACGCCTCCAGCCGACTACGGTTGTTGATCTCGGGGCCGGCTGCGGCAACGGCATACGGCGCCTGCAGCAGCGTTATCGTCGCGCGAACCTGGTCGCCGTCGATCTTGCCGCTGAAATGCTGCGGGTCGCCCGCCGCCAGGCGCCGCGTTGGTTCAACCGCCAGCACTTCGTCTGTGCCGATGCCGCCGCTCTGCCGTTCGCGGACGCGAGCGCGGATCTGGTTTTCAGCAATCTCGCCCTGCAGTGGTGCCCGTCTCTGGACGCGGTATTGCAGGAATGCCGCCGCGTACTGAAGCCCGAAGGGCTGTTGCTGTTTTCGACCTTGGGCCCCGACACCCTGAAGGAACTGCGCCAGGCCTGGACCGCCGTGGAAAGGACGCGGCCGGAAGGTGGTCTCGCGATATATACGCACGTCAACGCTTTCATTGACATGCACGACATCGGCGACGCCCTCATCCGCGCCGGTTTCGCGGGGCCGGTCATGGACGTCGAACGCGTCGTGCTGACCTATCCTGACGTGCGCGCGCTGATGCGCGAACTCAAGGGTCTCGGTGCGCACAACGTCACGGCGGGCCGCCGCCAGAGTCTGACACGGCGACAGGACCTCGACGCCATGATCTCCGCCTACGACACGCAACGGCGCGACGGCCTCATCCCGGCGACGCACGAGGTGGTCTACGGTCACGCCTGGGCGCCCGCCGCCGACGCCAGACCGCAGGACGGCAGCACGGTGATCAAGGTGCCCCTCGATCAAATCCGGCGGCGTCCTGGCGGTCATGCGCGCTGATCCACGTTGCGAAGGCGTCTTTGTTACCGGCACCGATACCGGCGTCGGCAAGACCTGGGTAAGCACTGGTCTGGTCCGTCTTCTGCGGGGAGCCGGCGGACGCGTTGCCGCGATGAAGCCGGTCGCGACCGGCTGTGAGCGGACAGCGGCCGGCCTGCGCAACGACGACGCGCTTCTGCTGCAGGGTGCGGCGTCTCAGGCAACGGACTACGCGCTGGTCAATCCCTATGCCTTCGAGCCGCCGATCGCACCGAGCATTGCCGCCGCGCGTGCAGGCGTCCGGATCGAACCGGCGCGAATTGTCGCCTGCGCACGTGCCCTGGCGGCATCGGCCGATTGCCTCGTGGTGGAGGGGGTGGGCGGATGGCGCGTGCCTCTGGACGCCCGCCATCGCGTCAGCGACATGGCCCGCTGGCTAGGGTATCCGGTGATACTGGTCGTGGGCCTGCGCCTGGGCTGCATCAACCATGCGCGCCTGAGTGCCGAAGGCATCACCGGCGACGGCCTGCCGTTTGCGGGCTGGATCGCCAATGCGATTGACCGGAATTACGCGGAGGCGGCGGAAACCATCGAACTGCTCTGCCGGGAGATCCCGGCCCCACTGCTTGGGGCCACGCCCTGGGGGGGCGAGGGCAAGGACCAAAAACCAACCATTTCACTCGGAAAAGCTGCGCTGGCGGGGCTTTTCCCCTTATTCTTGCGTTCCCGCAAGCCCTAAGCTAGCATGCGTCGCGGCGTCTTGATTTAGGTCAATATCCTCGCGAAAGTGCGGCATAAGCACGCGCGGCGTCAGAGGCTGGTAGCGGGAGGGTTGGTACGTGCTGCAAGAAGACATCCGGCTTGACCCGCCCGGCAGCCGATTCGTCATTCGCCCGAACCATTCTTTGACCTGGCACGAGGCCAGAGTGGTGCTTGCGGGTATTGCCGCTGTCGGGCTGATTATCGGAACAGCGTTTTGCAGTGTCGGCCTGCCGTTCGTCCTGCCCTTCTCGGGTCTGGAAGTACTCGGCCTGGCCGCTGCCTTTTATTACTGTCAGTGGCGCGCCCTGTCGCGCGAAGTGGTGTCGATCGACGAAGAGCAGGTCACGGTCGAGAGCGGCCGGACCCGACCCGCCACCGCCCATGCGTTTCAACGGGCCTGGGTGCGGGTGGTGCTGGATCGCTCCGCGGACGGCTGGTACCCCAGTCGTCTTAAGCTTTGCTCGCACGGCCGCGAACTCGAAATTGGGGGATTTCTCAACGAGGACGAGAGACTGGAGCTGGCACGCCGCCTGGCGCTGGCTGTCGGTCGCACGCCTTGGAACGCGGAACCGCAAAAGACTTGAATAAGACTTATTGGGTTAGGAGACAAACAGGCAATGACTAAAACTACAACTTCAAAGACCTTGCTCATGGTGTCGCTGGCAGGTCTTCTCGCCGTCTTGCCGGGGCTGGCGTTGGCGGATTGGTCGGCGCTCAACTTGCCCCCTGGCGTGACGCCCCTGAGCCACCAGATCTATGCGTTGCACATGAAGATCCTGTGGATCTGCGTGATCATCGGCACGGGCGTGTTCGGCGTGATGTTCTGGTCGATCTTCCATCACCGCAAGTCCCGAGGTGCCAAAGCGGCCCACTTCCATGAAAACACCACCGTCGAGATCATCTGGACCCTGATCCCGATGTGCATCCTTGTTTTCGTCGCCGTTCCCGCGACCAAGACCCTGATCAATATCTATAGTACCGGCAATGCCGACCTGACCATTAAGGCCACCGGCTACCAATGGAAATGGCAATATGATTATCTGGACCAGGGCCTGAGCTTTTTCAGCACTCTCGATGCTAAGAGCAACGCTGCAGACGGGTTGCATTCTGGGATCGATCCGGCTTCGGTCGACCACTATTTGCGCAACGTCGATCACCCGATGGTCGTGCCAGTCGGCAAGAAGATCCGGCTGTTGACGACCGGCGGTGACGTGATCCACTCGTGGTGGGTGCCTGATCTGGGGGTCAAGCGCGACGGCATCCCGGGGTTCATCAACGAGGGCTGGTTCAAAATCGATAAGCCGGGCACCTACCGTGGTCAGTGCGCCGAGCTCTGTGGCAGGGGTCATGGCTATATGCCTATCGTTGTTGTTGCGGAGAGTGAAGCAGATTTCAAAAAATGGGTAGCGGACACCAAAGCGGCGCAAAAGGCCGCGGCGCTTGCCGACAACCCGAACCGAACCTGGAAAATGGACGAGCTGATGGAGAAGGGCAAGGAGGTCTACACCAAGAACTGCGCGGCCTGCCATCAGGCGAACGGTCAGGGCATCCCCGGCACGGTGCCGGCGCTAGCCGGCAGTAAGATTGCCACCGGCGACATTGACGCCCATATCGACAGGGTCCTGAACGGCAAGCCGGGCACCGCCATGGTGGCCTGGAAGGATCAGCTGAGCGACACTCAGATTGCGGCCGTCGTCACCTACGAGCGCAACGCTTTCGGCAACAAAACCGGCGACGTCGTCCAGCCGTCATCGATCAAAGACTATCGTTAAGCCTAGTCGGACCGCTCCAACCGACATCGAAAAATTAAAGAGGAAAATGATATGAGCCACGCCGCCACACACGATGCTCATCACGAACATCATCCCACCGGTATCAGCCGGTGGTTGTTCACCACCAACCACAAAGATATCGGCACGCTTTATCTCTGCTTCTCGCTGATGATGTTTTTCATCGGCGGCAGCATGGCGATGGTCATCCGCGCCGAACTGTTCGAGCCGGGCCTGCAGTTCGTCGACCCGCAGTTCTTCAACTCCATAACGACGCTGCACGCGCTGGTCATGATTTTCGGCGCCGTCATGCCCGCCTTCGTCGGTCTCGCCAACTGGATGATCCCGATGATGATCGGCGCGCCCGACATGGCGCTGCCGCGCATGAACAACTGGAGCTTCTGGCTGCTGCCGTTCGCATTCACCCTGTTGCTCAGCACGCTGTTTATGCCGGGCGGCGCGCCGGCCGGCGGCTGGACGATGTATGCTCCGCTCGTGCTGCAGACCGGAGACGCGTTCCCGTTCCTCATCTTCGCTGTCCACATAATGGGGTTCTCGTCCATCATGGGCGCCATCAACATCATCGCGACCGTTTTCAACATGCGCGCCCCCGGGATGACGTTCATGAAGCTTCCACTATTCGTGTGGACCTGGATCATCACGGCCTTCCTGCTAATCGCCGCCATGCCGGTGCTGGCGGGCGCGGTGACCATGCTGCTCACCGACAAGTTCTTCGGCACCAGTTTCTTCAGCGCCGCCGGCGGCGGTGACCCGGTCTTGTTCCAGCACATCTTCTGGTTCTTCGGCCATCCCGAGGTGTACATCATGATCCTGCCGGCATTCGGGATCATCTCCTCCATCGTTCCGACCTTCGCGCGCAAGCCGCTGTTCGGCTACAGCTCGATGGTGTATGCCACCGCCTCGATCGCGTTCCTTTCGTTCATCGTCTGGGCGCATCACATGTTCACCGTCGGCATGCCGCTCGCCGGCGAGCTGTTCTTCATGTACACGACGGTTCTGATTTCAGTGCCCACCGGCGTCAAGGTGTTCAACTGGCTCGCAACCATGTGGCGTGGCTCGATGACCTTCGAGACGCCGATGCTGTTCGCGCTGGGCTTCATCGTGATGTTCACGATCGGTGGCTTCTCCGGTCTGATGTGCGGCGTCACGCCGGCCGACTTCCAGTATCAGGACACGTATTTCGTGGTCGCGCACTTCCATTACGTGCTGGTGACCGGCGCCGTCTACTCCATCATGGCGGCCACCTACTACTGGCTGCCGAAGTGGACCGGACACATGTACGACGAGAAGCTGGGCAAGCTGCACTTCTGGCTGTCGACCATTTTCGTCAACGTGCTGTTCTTCCCGCAGCATTTCCTGGGTCTCGCCGGCATGCCCCGCCGTATTCCTGACTACGCGGTGCAGTTCGCCGACTGGAACATGGTGTCGAGCATCGGCGCATTCTGCTTCGGCGCTTCGCAGCTCCTGTTTCTGTACGTGATCGTCAAATGCGTCAAGGGCGGTACCAAGGCGACCGATCAGGTCTGGGAAGGTGCACACGGACTGGAATGGACCCTGTCGTCGCCGCCGCCGTATCACTCATTCGTGAATCCGCCGGTGGTCAGCTGAGCGGCTTGTGCCCACGGAACTGAGACCGCCGCCAAGGCCCGGCGATGACGAACGGCAACGGCAACACCGCCGCAATATCAGGCTCGCCGTTGCGCTCGGGCTGGTGGCGGCGGCCTTCTACGCGGCCTTTGTGATATTGCACATAAGGAAATGAGTCGTGGCGACGCCTGAGCAAGCCGGCCGAAACAGACGCACGATGCGCAAGCTGCTGCTGGCCGCTGCGTGCATGTTCGGATTCGGTTATGTGCTGGTGCCGATGTACGGGGTCATCTGCCGGATCACCGGCCTGCACGGCAAGACGGTCGAGGAAAACGAGGCGCAGGCGACCCGCAAGGGCGTCGACATGAGCCGGTTGATCACGGTGGAATTCACGACCAGCACTTATGCCGGCTTGCCGTGGGACTTTCAGCCTCTGGTGCACAAAGTGCAGGTCCACCCGGGTGCGGTCACGCAGGTTGAATTCAAGGTGAGAAACCACGCCGACCGCCCCGTCACGGGCCAGGCCGTGCCCAGTCTGGCGCCGGGCGAAGTGGCGCGGTATTTCAAGAAAACGGAATGCTTCTGTTTCAGCCGGCAGATTGTCGAGGCCAAGCAGGAGAAGATCATGCCGCTCAGATTCGTCGTGGATCCGGCGTTGCCCCGGACGGTGAGCACGGTGACTTTGTCCTACACCTTCTTCGAGGTGCCGGACGACGCCGTTGCTAACGCGTGGGAGGACACGACGGCAGGTATTCAGGGGTCTTGACGGGCAGTAACAATTAACTAAC
>CAYVOU010000030.1:8795-9353 GCA_964453295.1 uncultured Gammaproteobacteria bacterium | reverse complement strand
GATCACGGTCGGTGAGGGTCCGCTCGGAATCGGCGTCGATCCCCAGGACAAGAACGTATACGTCGCCGACTGGTACGCGCACCGCGTCTATGTGATCGATACCGCTTCGCTCAAGGTCAGGGCACATTTCAGGGTTGGCAAGTCGCCTTCCGGAATTGGCTTCAACCACGACGGTTCGCGCGTCTACATAAGCAATCGGCTGGACAATACGGTTTCAGTGATCGACGCGCACAGCTTCAAACCCATCGCGCTGGTACCGGTGGGCAAGGCACCTTTCGGCTTGACCGTATCGCCCGACGACAAAACCATCTACGTCGCCGACGTGCAGGCCAATGCCGTCAGTATCATCGACGCCGCCACGCTAAAAGTCACGGGTACCCTGCACGTACGCGAATTCCCGTATGCGACTGCGGTCGATCCCGTCAACCACCGCTTGTTCGTCACCAACCAGCATGATGACAGTGTCTCGGTGTTCGATATTCCCACCAGGAAGCTGCTCGCGACGATCGATGTCAGCGGTTACCCGGAAGGCATTGAATTCGACGGGCACACAGGCAA
>CAYVOU010000030.1:0-8785 GCA_964453295.1 uncultured Gammaproteobacteria bacterium | reverse complement strand
AAAGTCTACGTTGCCAACTGGATGGGCGACCAACTTGATGTCATCGATCCCACGAGCCTGAAAGTCGTGGCCGGCATCCCCACCGGCAACGGCAGCCGTGCCTTCGGCCGTTTTATCAGCAGCCATTGATGGCGGGCTGTGCGCCCCACGCCGCTGCGGCGTTCGCGTGCACCGGGACCTGAATCACCAATAGAGTCGCCAAATACCGCCGGCGCGGATCGCGTGCCCCTGCAAGGTAATCCGCGCCAACGAATCGGTCTGTCCGGGTTTCGCCGGCATGGGCGCAATCTGGTGTACCGCATGGCCGGAATGAATCACCAACCCACCGGTATTGTAGGGATGAAGACGCGGTTTGATTTTTTTCGTCAATTCCGGCAACTCGTCAATCCCGTGCAGTCCCGCCTCGCCTTCAACCCTGAGCGCACCGGGAGGATGGCGCGCGAAGGCTGGATGCACCGCATGGGCCGCGCGGCTCAGCGCCGTTCGCAGGCGGCTCCACGTGTGCACGTATTCGATGTCCCAGACGTTGACGCCCGCGCCAGCCGCCGGCAGGACGATGCTGCCGGTGAATGAAAGGGGTTGCTCGAAGTCCGGTGCCGGCCGCAATGGCCAGTCTAGCAGTTCATATTGCAGGTCGATGTGCACGGATGCGAATGGACTGGTGAAAGCGTTGTCAGGCAGGAAGATGTGAAACCCCGGAAGTCCGAAACGATCAGGGTAGCGACACGGCGCGCCAAGCGAGGCACTCAGAACATCCGCAAGCCGCTCGTATAGCCAGCCGAAATTTTCGGCAAGCAGCGGATTTTCCTGTCGAGCCCGCCGATAGTAGCCGTCGACGGTGGACAGATCCGCCGCATCGAGATAGCTCGGCGCCCCCAGCGTATAGAACGGCACGGACGGATGGCGATGGGTCCAGTGGTCGCGCAGCGATTTCAGCGTATCCATGACACGCCCGCATTCCTCGCCGCTCAAGAATTCAAGCTGTTCGAACAAGTGGATGGTCCTTTCCTCGCGCAGGGACGCCGTGGCAAGCGTATCCCCGCAAGCCTCCGACACTCAACCATCCGGACACGGCTGGCATCAATTCCCGACATCCTCGGCGGGATCAACCGGTAGCGGAATCAACGCCTCCAGCACGGCGCGATAATCACCGTAACGCGGATGCCAGCCGGTTCTTGCGCAGGTCAGCCGGATATCGCAGGCGCGGGTCGCACGCGCGCGGCCGGCACCGTAACCGGTTCCCGACTCCGACCAGGTGACTTTCGTGCCCAAGCGGCGCGCGAGGTGTTCATAGTATTCCTGACGCGGGATTGGTCGGCCGTCGGCCCCGAGTTCGACGGATCCGGCCGACCCCACCGCCGCCACGGCCATCAGGAGCGCCGCAGCATCCTCGACATGGATGAGATTGAGCAGGGCTCGCGGATCACCACCAATCGCGTCCCCCTGGCGCAATGGGCGCATGCCGATCACGCGCCCCGGCCCGTAAAGGCCAGCCAGCCTGACCACGCGCGCCGGCAGGCCACTCTTCAACCACAACCGTTCAATTTCCAGCAGCCATTGCGCGCGCGCGTTCCCAGGCATTGGAGGAGTATCGGCATCTACCGAGCCACCGTCGCGGTCGCCGTAGACCGAAGTGGAGGACGACAGCACGGCACGCCGGATCGGAAAGTCACTCAGCCTGCGATACAACGCGCGCATGCCTTGCGACCGAAGCCGCGCGGCATCGCCGTCGCGGTCGGCGGCCGCGCCCGGCGGCAGCAGACAATAGACGTCGAGCGGCTTGACGACCGGCAGATTGTCCAGTGAAGACACCGACGCCGCATCGTCGGCATCGAAACGCAGCGGACGAATGCCCATGGCTTCGAGTTCCGCCACCGCGGCGGCGCGGCGACAGGTGCCGTACACCTCAGTGCCGACTGACCGCAGCGATGCCGCGAGCGCCCGCCCGAGAAAGCCGCAACCAAGGATCAACGCACGGGAGGGCGGAACGTCGGAGATTTCCGACCCACCAGGGCCGCGCGGTTGCTTAGTGCTGTTCATTGTGATTGAATGCCGCCGCTATCGAACCGCAATATCAGCAAGCACATGTTCGTCTCGTGCGGTCCCGCGTAGTTTCCGATGTGCCATCCGAGCTGCCCGCATCAGCAAGTCGGCACGCAGGCTTGTCAATTGCAACATTCTTTACGAAAGGTAAAAACAATCCATGAACATCTACGTCGGCAATCTCGCATACAGCGTCACCGACGCGCAGCTCAAATCCGCTTTCGAGCCTTATGGTGAAGTCGTATCGGCCGAAGTCATCATCGACAAGAGAACGCGCCGTTCACGCGGCTACGGCTTCGTCCGCATGGCTGGCGACGAACAGGGCCAGGCCGCGATAGGCGCTCTGAATGGCAAGGAACTGCAGGGCCGCCCCTTGCGCGTCGATGAGTCCAAGCCCGACAACGAAAAGCGTCACCGCGCCGGCAACCACCGCAGCAACGGCGGCAGCTCGCGCTCCGCGCCCCGCAGCACTGGATCGCAACCGACTGCCGCAACACCGCGCCGGCCCGGCCTGCTGGGATTTATCAAAGGCATGTTTTCACGCGCCTGAAGTCTCCGCCGGTGGATCATTTCCGATCCACCGGCCCTCATTCCGGCGCGTCCCGGCGCCGCGAACAATCGGATATCCGAATCAGCCCTGTTCGAGCAGCCTGCGAAGATCGCTGATCGCGGTGCTCGCCCGTGAAATGTAGCTGGCCATCACCAGCGAATGATTGGCGACGAAGCCGAATCCCGTTCCGTTCAGGATCATCGGGCTCCACACCGTCGCCTGGGTACCTTCCAGTTCGCGTATCACCTGGCGCAGGCTGACCGCGGCGTTTTTCTTGGCCAGCACGCCGGCAAAGTCAACCTGGATCGCCCGCAGAAATTCAATCAACGCCCATGATGTGCCCCGGGCCTCGTAGAAAACGTCGTCAATCTGGAGCCAGGGCGTCTTGACCATCGTCGCCGCCTGCACACCCTGCCCTTGGGGCTTCGCCTCCACACCCGCATCCGTGTCGAATCGCTCCTGGCCGACGCTCGCGCTCAGTCGCTGGGACAGACTGCCAAGGCGCTTTTCCACCAGACCCAACCACTCGCGCAGATTATCGGCGCGGGCATAGAACTGCGCGCTCTTCGCACCCGAAGCGGACAGCCGCTGCAGGTAGCGGTTCAGCGCTTCGATCCCCGCACGGTATTCACTTTCGCTCGAGGGCAGTATCCAGGCATCGTTCTGATAGTTGAAATGCGGTTCGGCCACCGCCAGATCCGGATCCTCGGTCGACTGGGTCTGCGACCGGCTCATATCGTTGCGCAGCGACTTGGCCAGATCGCGCACCTGGACCAGCACGCCGAACTCCCAGTTCGGCATATCGTCCATCAGCACGCCCGGCGGCATGATGTCATTGCTGAGGTAGCCACCGCGCTTGTCCAGTAGCGTCTCTGCAACCTGCATCAATGTCGCCGTCGTGACATATCCCGGCACCAGCTTGGCTTGGTCGCCTCCCGCGCGTTCCAGCGCGGCTTCCCGGACATCGAAGAGAGCCGGTTCACTGCTCCAGTAAAACGTCAGCGCAAGATTCACCAGCACGATGATGGCGATAACGCCGCCAATGCCGGCAGGAACGATCCGGTTGAGATGCTGCCGCCAGTTCTGCCACATAAAGTATCGACTCCGAGTTACAAGACTTTGCAAGAAACGCCACCGGCCCGCCGCGCCGTTCTACAAACCGCGGCGCCATACAGGTCTGATGCATCTTCCCGTATATGTGCCTTATTTTCCAGTGCGCCCCGGTATTGCGAGAAACCCGACACCGGTCCTGGCAAATATCGCCGTGGGGCGCCTTGCCAAAGTCTGAACCGTGAAATGCCTTATTGCCAGGCAAGCCCGCGCGACCATCATGACCCGCTGCAATGTTCCTCACCTCCCTGTTCGCAGTCTGGAACTATGCCTTTGCGCTGCAGCTGCCGGGACAGTCACTCTCTATATCAGGCCCAAACCGATACCGATCAAGTCGACGCCGCCGATCAGATTGACGTCGAAGCTGCATACTATCGCCAACCGGCATTGCCCGCCCCCGAATTCAAGAACCTGGCGGCCGCCATGGACGCGATCGGCCGGCGAATCGACCCCGCGAAAGACACACTTCTTCTCGTTTTGACTTCACACGGTTCCAGCGATCATCATCTGTCGGTGCAGTTCTTCCCGCTCGGCATGGATGCCCTTTGCCCCCGCATGCTGAAAGCGATGCTGAAACGCGCCGGGATCCGGTATCGCGTCGTCGTGGTTTCGGCCTGTTATTCAGGTGGCTTTCTCGATGCCCTCGAGGACGGGAATACATTGATCATCACAGGCTCGGGTCGCACCCGGACGTCGTTCGGCTGCAGCACCGAGCGCAATTTCACGTATTTCGGCGAGGCTTGTTTTCGCGACGCGCCAAACCGCGCTTCCTCGTTCACAAAGGCCTTAGTCGTGGCGCGGTGTATCATGGGCGCTCGCGAGGCCCACGAGGGCGACGGACCCTCCGAACCGCAGATGTTCGTCGGCAGAAAAATCGCGGGAATGTTGACGTCGGTCAATACGGGATCGGCCGGAATTCCCACCGCAGCCGCCGGCAACGACGAACAGTGAACTATTCCCGGCTGGCCGCCGCCGGGGCTCGACTTCTGAATGCACTGCTGCCAGACTAATCCACCAGGGACCATCCGAAACCGCTCGAATAAGGTAGCGATCGCCCCACCCATGTAATGTCTCTCAATCAGTGCCCAACCTTGAAAGGATGAAGACATGAAACTTACAAAGCTTCTGGTACCTGTTGTTGCAATGTTGACGATGGCCGCTCCGATCACGCAAGCGGCCGATGCCCCCGGCGTACAAGTGGGCGTCTTGACCTGCTCGGTTGTGCCGGGATCGCGTCTCAACCTGATCATCCGTTCCACGGCAGACGTTCGTTGCACGTACAACAACAACGGACAGACTGAGAAATACAAAGGTGAGACCGGTATCGCCCTGGGCGTGGATCTGAGCTTCAAGGATAACGAGAAATTCGCCTTCGCCGTCCTCGCCGCATCCTCTGACATCAAGCCCGGCGCCTACGCGCTGAGCGGAAAATATGTCGGCGGCACGCTGGGCGCCGCGGCCGGGGTTGGCGTCAGTGCCTCGGCGCTGGTTGGCGGCGGCAACAAGAGCATCAGCCTCCAGCCTCTGGCAATCGGCACCAGCACGGGTCTCGGCGCCTCCGGCGGTATCGGCTTCCTGTATATCGAACCGGATAAATAACCCCGGCGATTTTCGGCCGGCGCCCCGCCCTCAGGCGGGGCGCCTTGGCTGTCCGCAGCCGTCCTCTCTCAACCTCCCCGCCCTTCGGCCGATAAGCTGGCTACGCTCGCGACGAATCCAATGCTGATTCTTCGGAGCCGGTCCGGTAAAAGCCTGCTCACTGAGGTGATTTACCTGGCAAGTCCCGCTGTGCAGGAGGTGAATCATGTCGTCAAACTCGCTGCGATCGATGTCGCGTTGGAGCGCCTGGGTCCTGGCCGCCCTGCCGATCATGGTTTCCGCGGCTCCCGGAGGAACCATTCGACCGGCGGCTGAACGCCTCGCGCACGATGCGCACAGCTTCATCACCGGTCCGAGCTACGAGGTTCCCGCCGTCGACGACAGGCTGACCTGTGAACAGCTTTACGCAGGCATTGTCAGACTGACTTCCCAGACCTATTCCTACCACGCTTCCTACTGGGACGATCCCCGCAACGCGGCAATTCTCGCCGCTGGCTTCGTGGTGACGCCGGCGTTTTATGCGTTGGGCTACACCGCCATGGGAGGCTACGCCGAAAACCAGCGTTTACGCGATGTGAACATGCAGCTCGACGCCTTGAGACAGGCCTCCGCGCGCAAACAGTGTTGGGTCCGCTAGCGCCGCTGGGCGCTCCCGTTTTCGTCCGGGCAGGCGGCGGGTCAACGCTGGCTCCGCGAACGCCGCACGTGCTATGTTGCGCTTCAGGGACACCTCGGTGTCGACGCATTGCGGATCTGATCCGCTCGCCATGTACGTGCAAGTCATTCGCCTAGCGCAACTCTTCCTGGCCGCGCTCGCCGCGACAACGGCCCTGTTTGCATCCGCAGCCGATTTTGGAACCGGTATGATGGCCTACCAGACCGGTGATTTCGCTACGGCCCGCACGCAGTTTGAAACCCTGGCGAACCAAGGCGACAAGGACGCCCAATTCATCCTCGGCGACATGTACGCGAAAGGCCAGGGCGTTCCCCGAGACAAGGTCGAGGCATGGAAGTGGTATCAGCTCGCCGCGGCCGGCGGCGCCCGTGACGCGGCCCAGGCGGCAGCGACACTTGGCAGGCAGATGACCGCGGCCCAACTCACCCGGGCCCGCGAGCGGGTGCTCAACTGGCGGCCGGCAGGCGCCGCCGCTGCGGCGCCGGTGGCGGCAACGCCCACCCCGGCGGCATCACCTACCCAGGTTGCAGCACCAGCACCGCCCCCGGCCGACAACGACTCCGGCTTCTTCTCGAATCTGGCACGCGGCGCCACAGGCCTGTTCGGCGCCCGCGGCAGCGCCCGCCAGCCGAGCAGCGGCGCCACCGCAACGATAGGGATCCGCGGTCTCACGGCCTCGGACCTGCGGACCGCCGCACCGAACCGGGCAGCGTTGCGTACCATGCAAAGCTTCGCTTCAAGTCCGTCCTCCGCCGCCGCCTTCGCACAACAGGCGGGCCTGCAGATTGAATCCGTTCCCTATCTCGTCCCCGCGACAGCACAAACAGCGCCATCCCATAAGGCGTCGCCGCTGCAGCACTGAAGATGAATACCCGGATAAAAATCGCCGCCCTGCTGATGGTCGTCCTGCCCACCTTGGCCGCAACGGCCTGGGTTCGGGCTTTCGACCTGAACCTTCGCGGACTCAACGTGGGCAAGGTGCTGGATATTGCCGAGAAAGGCGTACAGGCGACGGCCGAAGTGCCGGTGGAGCGGGAGATCGCGATCGGACGCGGCATGGCGGCCGGCCTGCTCGGGGCCACGCCTCTGGTACGGGATCGAAACCTGCAGCTCTACGTCAACCGCGTCGGCCGCTGGATTGCGTCCCAAACCGAGCGGCCGAACCTGCCCTGGGATTTTGGCGTCCTGAATACCGACAGCGTCAACGCCTTCGCCGCGCCGGGCGGCTTCGTCTTCGTCACTGCGGGGCTTTTGCACACCGCCCACAGCGAGTCCGAACTGGCAGGTGTACTGGCGCATGAGATCGGACACGTCCTGCGCCGCCACCATCTCGAAGCCATACGCAAGCAGGCCATGGCCGGACTCGCGACCGACCTGCTCAGCACGGTCGCGGCCAATCAACATGTCGATCTGTCTCCCTTCATCCGCTCCGGCATGCAGCTGTATGCCCGGGGCCTGGACCGCGACGACGAGTTCGAAGCGGACCGCATCGGTGTGGTACTGGCCACGCGCGCGGGATACGAACCCTACGGTCTGCCCCGCGTGCTGCTGACTCTGAACGGCATGAATCCGAACGATGCCAAGCTGTCGCTCCTTAACAGCACGCATCCGCCGACCCGCGACCGTCTGTCGAAACTCGATCAGCTGATGCGAGGCAGGTTCGAAACCTTCGGCCACCAACCGCAACTCCCCCAGCGCTACGCCGAGTATTGCGCCGGACTTTACCGCTGATTGCCGCACGCATTTTCCGCCAGGCGCGTGCCGCGGCGCCGTCGATTGTCCCGCGCCACGTTTCATCATCTATCAACCGATTCACATTTCTGCCCCGACGTTTCGCAATCGTACCGGCGGGACCCATTAGGATGACGGAGCCGCGACGGGGGAGCATTGAATAGAAACAGGTTGACGAAAGTGGAAAGATGTTGCGGCGCCGACGGCCGGCCATCCCCGGTTATTCCGCCTTTCGTCCGGACAACGACTCTGGTCGAACGCCACTAATCCCCGACGGCACGGTCAAAGGATGAGAAATAAAGGCAAATAGCACTTGTTCGCAGATACCTACAGACATTGACCGCGGAAGCCGACACTTTCCATGAAACGATTGCGGGAACGGGGTCATTTCCCTATTCTGCCTCTGCGGAGTTCCCGTCCCACCACCCCCTTGCCATGGCCGCCAAGCACAACCTGAACGCCCTTTCACCGGGACTGATGCTGCACTGGTACCGGGTGGAACGCGTGCTTGGCCACGGCGCCTTCGGCATCACTTACCTCTGCCGGGACGTCAACCTCGATCGGTCGGTCGCGGTGAAGGAATATCTGCCTACGCAGCTGGCCACCCGGCAGGGCGACGATTCCGTGCAGGCGGTCAGCGACGAGCATACGGAAGAGTTTCACGCCGGCCTGGCACGTTTTCTTGCCGAGGCCCGCACTTTGGCGCGTTTCGAACATCCGAACATCGTGCGGGTGCTGAACGTTTTCGAGGCCAACAACACCGCATACATGGTCATGCACTACGAGCAGGGCGAGACCCTGCGCGAATTGCTGGCGCGCCGCAAGACCCTGCCCGAATCGGAACTGCGCGATCTCCTCATGCCGCTGCTGGACGGCCTTGAGCATATTCACGCCGCCGGCTTCATTCACCGGGATATCAAGCCCGCGAACATTTTCCTTCGCGCCGACGGCAGCCCGGTGTTGATCGATTTCGGCGCGGCACGCCAGGCGATGTAGGGTCACACACGCACGCTCACCAACTTCGTGTCGAAGGGCTATGCCGCCATCGAGCAATATTCGGGCAAGAGCGATCGGCA
>CAYVOU010000029.1:0-9502 GCA_964453295.1 uncultured Gammaproteobacteria bacterium | reverse complement strand
ATCACAGGGGGCGTCAGTATAGCTTGAGAGGCGGCGGCTGTGTACGGATCCGGCCGTACCGAACGGCGGCGGCGGGCAGCTCGATGCGGGTCAAGAATTCCACCCTCCGGCCGATAAGCTTTTGTCCGGACAGAGTCTGCTTACCTCGAACGAGTGCAACCTCATGGAATCCTATCAGCTCCATACTCCCGATACCGCCCACTGGCACGCCCTGGTCACCGCCGCGGAAGCCCGATCCGCCTGCTGTCTGGCGGCAAGCCTGGAAAATTACCTCGTCAACCTGCTGGTGCGGTACGCCCGCGACGGGCAGCTGGCCGTTCTGTCCCACCGCAAGGGCATGTTGCTGGAGCAGGGCCCGGAAAATGCGGCGCAACTGCGCGAATTGGGCGATCAGTGCCTGCTGTTTGCCGGCATGATGCCGGAGCAGGCGCACCGTTGGGGCCTGCCGCTCAGACATTTCGTGGAAGCCGGCCGCAATGCCTATCGCAGGCTGGCCGACACCGGCGTCGGCGCGCAGTTCATGGAATTAAGCGATGCTTTCGTGTCGGTGATGGACGTGCTGCAGGCGATGCGCGAGCTGGACCAGACGCCCGCGCAGCGTGATCTTCTGGAGACCTACGAGCAGTGGCGCACGACCGGCAGCCAGCGGGCCTTCCAGTTGCTTTGCGCTGAAAGCGCCGCGAGCCTGCCGGTGCTGACCGGGAGCCGCATCCGCCACTAGGCGACAGGCGGGAGCCGGTCGCGAGGGTGCCGCCAGTCGCCTGACAAGCCGCCATGCCAACGCAATGCTCCGTCGATGAGACCCGACCCGTCCGTCTGCTGGCGGTGATCATGGCAACGCTGGTGCTGGCCTGCACAGGCATGACGGTATTGTTTCTCTACCGCACGCCAATCGAGTCACAGCAGCGCTGGTTGCCCCAGGTCGCGGACAGCCAGGCACAGCTGATCAAGGCTGCATATCACACCCGCGACGGCGACCGCGGCAAGGTTTTCCGCATCGTCAAGGAAACGCAGGCCACTTACCAGTTCCGCAATTTTCGTCATACCGGCGAAGTCATTCTGTTCCGGGAGGTCGGGGACCAAATATCTGATCGTGCCGGGCCTGCGCGACGGGCGCTGGTCTCCGACGGCAATGCCTCAACCTATGTCGGCCCCGGCCGGCTTGGTAATCGTGTCATCGCCGGTTACATCGCCTTGCCGAAACTGGGCTGGTCGCCAAGGTCGACTTCCGGGAGGTGGCCGCGCCCTTCGTCCGGGCCCTTGAGCGGGCGTCGTGTCCTGCTGGTCGAGGACAACCCGGTGAACCGGGCCGCGGTAGCGACTATGCTGAATTGATGCGGTATGGAAGTGATCACGGCCGAAGACGGAAGGCAGGCGGTCGAACTCGCTGCCCGTGATCGATTCGACGTGGTGCTGATGGATTGTCAGATGCCGGAGCCGGACGGCTTCGAGGCAACCCGGGAAATCCGCCGCGGCGAGGCGGCCACAGTCGCGCCAGGTCAGTATCGCGGTGACGGCGAATGCGATGAAAAGCGATCGCCGGCTTTGCCTGGACGCCGGCATGGACGATTACCTTGCCAAGCCGGTTCAGGCCGAGGATCTGGAACAGCATTTGCTTCGATGGTGTGCGTCGATTTCACCCGGTGCATTCGACGAAGCCGACACGGCGCCGTTGAGGCGCAGTCACGTCGCATGTTGGACCCTGGCTGAAATGAGCGAAGCTAGTTCTTCAAAACAAGAAGGAAAGGAAAAGACACCGACGCCTCGCGCCGACGGTGCCAGCTTGGGCGTGCTGCTGATCATCGCGCTGCTGGCCGCCCTGGCGTCGGTCATCAGCGCTTTCGTGCTGCCGGGATGGCCAGGACTGGTTGCGTCCGCCGTCCTGCTGGCGTGTCTGGGATTGGCATTTCGGCAGGCAAGGAGTCTGAAACGCGCATACGACGATTTGGGCCATACCGACGGCCAGCGCCGGAAGGAAATCAAGGCGTTGAACGGACAGGTCGAGGAAGTTCGCCGGCGTTTGCGTCAGGAGCAGGCGGACCGGCGGAAGGGCGAGATGGAGCTGCGCAAGGCCAAGGAAAATGCCGAGCAGGCGGCGCGGGTAAAAAGTGAATTCCTGGCGAACATGAGCCATGAGATCCGCACCCCGATGAACGGCGTGCTGGGAATGACCGAACTGCTGCTGGGTACGGATCTGAAGCGCAAACAGCGTCATTTCGCCGAGACGATACGCCGCAGCGGCGAATCCCTGCTGGCCATCATCAATGACATCCTGGATTTTTCCAAGGTGGAGGCTGGCAAGCTGCAATTGCAGGAGGAAGTATTCGACCTGCGCCAGCTTGTCGAAGACGTCGCGGAAATGTTCGCGGAGCGGGTCCACCGCAAGGGCCTGGAAATCGCCTGCGTATTCTCCCCGACGCTGCAGACCGTATTCCGCGGCGACGTGCTTCGGTTGCAGCAGATCTTCACCAATCTTGTCGGCAACGCGGTCAAGTTCACCGAGCAGGGTGAAATTACCATCAAGGTCATCGCGCTGGCCGACGCCGCAGCCCGCAGCCACCTGAGAATCGAGGTCAAGGACACGGGCATCGGCATACGTGAATCCGCCTCGGTGCGAATATTTGACGCATTTTCGCAGTCTGACGCCTCGACGACCCGGCATTTTGGCGGCACCGGCCTGGGATTGGCGATTTGCAAGCAGCTCACCAAGCTCATGGGCGGCGAGATCGGGGTGATCAGCGAGGTCGGCAAGGGCTCGACCTTCTGGTTCACGATCAACCTGCCCAAGGCCAAAGAGTCGGAACTCCATGAGCCGTACGAACCACCGGTGGATTTCCACGGCCTGCGCGCCTTGGTCGTCGACGACAACCGGACAGCCCGGGACAACCTGAAACAGCAGTTGCAGGCCTGGGAGATGGCGGTGGACACGGCGGCCAGTGGCGGCGAGGCCGTGAGCCTGCATGAGACGGCGGTCAAGGCTGGCAAACCATACGACATGGTGATCTTCGACAGCCTCATGTCGGACTTCGGCGGCATCCAACTCGCGCGCCGGCTAAAGGCCATAGAGCCGCATCGCACCAAGCTGGTGATGATGATCGCCATCGGCAACCTGGAGGAATCCGGGCAGTGGCTCGCTGCCGGCGTCGACGGCTACGTTGACAAGCCCATCCGCCTGCGCGAACTGCAGAAGAACCTGAACCAGGTGCTGGGACGCCACGGCGAGGTGCTCATGGCACCTCGTAAGCCGGACCTGCGCCGCACCATGCGCTTCGAGGCGCATGTGCTGGTGGTGGAGGACAATCCCGTCAACCAGGAACTCGTCCAGAGCATGCTCGAGAGCGTCGGTTGCCGCGCCACCCTGGTCGGTGACGGCCGCGAAGCCGTCGAAGCGCTGACCGCTTCGCCTTTCGATCAGCGGCACGACCCGTACGACCTGGTGTTGATGGACTGCCAGATGCCGGTGATGGACGGCTACACGGCGACGGCCCGGATCCGCGAATGGCAAAGTCGCGACAGCGAAGCCGTGCGGGTGCCAATCATTGCCCTCACCGCAAATGCGATGGATGGCGATCGGGATCGCTGCCTCAAGGCCGGCATGGACGAATACCTGGCCAAGCCGTTCACGCGCGGCGAGCTGATCGAGGTCTTGAAACGCTGGTTGCCTCTGCCGCTGGTGGCACTGGCGTCCGAACGCATGTTCAAGGGGGAGGCGCAGCCCGTCGAAAAGACACCGGAGATGGCGATCGAGGAGGAGGACAGCATGACGACAGCTTGCATCGACATGAAGGCATTGGATCGCGTCAGCGCACTGCAACGACCTGGTGCGCCGGACATTCTTGCCAAGATTATCAATCTCTACCTCGAGAACTCACCGGGCCTGGTCGCCGGTATGCACGAGGCCCTGGCCAGCCAGGATGCCGACAAGCTTCGTACCTGCGCGCACACGCTGAAATCGAGCAGTGCCAACGTCGGCGCCGAGACCCTCGCCGGCCTTTGCAAGGAACTCGAAGCGATGGGGCGCGACGCCAAGCTTGTCGGCGCCGAAGCGACGCTGGACGTCGTCGATTTCGAATTCAAGGCCGCTTGCAAGGCGCTGAAGGAAATCCTGACCCGGAAGGCGGCCTGACCAACCCGCGGCCCCGCGTCCGTCCAGCACTATGACCGAAGACTCCGAAAGCGCCTGTCACGTTCTGATCGTCGATGACGACCTGGCGGCGCGATTGATGACGCGGGCGGCACTGGAGCAGGTGGGTTTTACTGTGTCGGAAGCGGAAAACGGCCGGGAGGCTTTGATCCTGGCGTTGGAAGCGCCGCGGCCGGACCTGATCCTGCTTGACGTTATCATGCCGGTCATGGACGGCTTCGACGCCTGCGCTCAATTACGGACCCACTCCGCTACGATGTTCACGCCCATCCTGATGATGACGGGCCTGGACGATGTCGAGTCCATCGACCGCGCCTACGAGGTGGGTGCCACCGATTTCGTATCTAAGCCAATCAACTACCAGCTGCTCGGGCACCGTCTTCGCTACATGCTGCGTGCACAGCATACCGCCGACGCCCTGCGCGAAAGCAAATCACGCCTGGTCGCCGCGCAGCGGATTGCCAGGCTGGGACATTTTTTTTGGGACGTCGACTCAGGGCATGTCGACGCTTCGTTGCAGTTCAACGAAATTTTCGGCCTGACACCGGTCGAGAAAGTCGAAACCTTCGAGCACCTGCTGGAATTCGTCCATCCTGAGGATCGCGAAGTTTTTGCCGATGCCACGCGCACGGCAGTCGCCGAGAAACGCGGGTACAGTGTGGAGCACCGCATCATCCGTTCCGACGGTGCCGTCCGTACGGTTTACCAGGAAGGGGAATTCGACGCTTCGCCAGAGACGAGTGGCGTCAAGGTCGCGGCGACGGTGCAGGACATTACCGAACGCCGCCGTATGGAAAAGCAGATGCACCAGCTGGCGTTCTTCGACGCCGTAACGGGATTGCCGAACCGCGTGATGGCCCGCCGCCACCTGGCCCAGGCGCTGCAGGCGGCACGGCAGAACGGCCATGCGCTTGCCGTGCTGGTTCTCGATCTCGACCACTTCCAGCGGATCAACGAAAACCTGGGCCACGCCGCAGGGGACCAACTGCTCAAGTTGGCGGGGTCGCGCCTGACCCACTGCATCCGCGGGATTGATGGCGCCGTGCGTGCCGCGGCGCGCGGCCGCGAGGTCGTCGGCGACCTGGTGGCACGACTGAACGGCGACGAATTCATCATCATCCTGGCCGAAATCACCAATGCCAAGGAGGCAGCGGGAGTGGCTCGCCGCGTGCGCGACGCGCTGGTCAAGGCGTGCATGCTGGGAGACACCGAAATCACTATTTCCGCCAGCGTCGGCATCAGTGCCTATCCCGAAGACAGCGATGACGCCGACACCCTGATCAAGCAGGCCGAGGCGGCCATGCACCATGCCAAGACTCATGGCCGCGACGCCTACGAGTTTTTCACCAGTTCCATCAACGAGCGCGCGGTCAAGCAATTTACACTGGAAAACCAGCTTCGCAAGGCGCTGGTGCAGAACCAGTTTGAAATGTACTACCAACCGAAGGTCGCACTGGTCGGACAGCGGGTAACAGGCGCGGAAGCACTCGTGCGCTGGCGTCATCCGGAGCTGGGCATAGTTTCACCGGCGGAATTCATTCCGGTTGCCGAGGACTCCGGCCTGATCGTTCCCCTGGGAGAGTGGATCCTGCGCGAAGTTTGCCGGCAGACGGTCGAATGGCAGGCGCGGGGGCTGCCGCCGCTCGCGATTTCCGTCAACCTGTCCGCAGCACAGTTCCGGCAGAAGGGGATCGCAGAGACCATCACGCACATCGTCACTGAATCCAGGGCGGACCCGGCGTTGCTGGATCTGGAGCTGACGGAGAGCATGTTGATGGAGGATCTGGACTCGACGATCTCGGTCATGACCGCGCTGAAGCAGGTCGGCCTGACGCTTTCCATCGACGACTTCGGCATTGGCTACTCCTCGCTGAGCTACCTCAAGAAGTTTCCGGCCAACACGCTGAAAATCGATCAGTCCTTCGTGCGCGACATTGCGACGGACACCGACGACGTGGCTATCATCACCGCGATAATCGCCCTTGCCCACAGCCTGCACCTGAAGGTCGTCGCCGAGGGGGTGGAGAATGCGGATCAGCTGCGCTTCCTGCGCGACCAGGGCTGCGAGGAGGTGCAGGGATATTTCTTCAGTCGGCCGCTGACGGCGGGCCAATTTGCCGACTGGGTAATCGAGACGCAGGCACGACCGCTGCGGGTCGCCACCATTCCTTAGATTTGCCGGCGGGCCGATGGGCCCGCCGGCTATGATCTTCGTCGCCTTGTTACGGGTGGGCGGGAGCGGTCGCGTCCGCCGGTTTGTGCTCGGTGCCGGCCGGCACGTTCGGAAGCAGGTGGCCGTTCTTGTCGAAACGCTGGACCGTAAGCGGATCCTTGGGCGGTGGCGGTTCCTTCACCGGCGGTTTCGGCGCCTCCTTCTTGGTCAAGAGGCTCTGCATGGTCGTGGTTAGCATCTTGACCTTGAAATCCGGCAGCGCGTAGGCCCAGTTGCCCACTCGCGCGTTGAGTGTCTTGACTTGCTCGGCCACTGATTTCGGCTTTTCCGTCGAGTCCTTGTCGTCCGCCTTTTCCTTTTTGGTTTCCGGGGCCTTTTGCACATCCGCCGGGTCGTAGTTGAACGACAGCGTCGAATAATTCCGGCCGTCGATCGTAGCGGTATCGATAGTGGCGACCAATCCGTCAAAGCCGTGCAGGGTGGTTACTTCGGTTTCGGCCGGCCATTTCAGCTTGGACTTGGCGCGGACGTCGTCGAATCGCAGTTCCTCCAGCACGGTGGAGAGGCTGGTGACAATCGCGGTCGACTTTGCTTTGAACCCGGCTGGAACGTCCTTAAGCGCGAAGTTCACGTCGCTGGGTTTGTCCCGATCAATCTCCACCGGCGGCTTGCCCGGTTGCTCGATCCGGACGGAACGGATGCGCGATGAATTGATGTCGGCTATCTGCCTGTCCGTCCAGGACAGCGGATCGGCGTTGATGTCGAGATCGCCGGCAACCAGGTAGGACTGTGGCTGTCCGGCCGGGCGCACATAGCGAAGGGTGCCGAGTGGGCTGGGATGCCCCTCGCGCTCCTTGCCGACGATCAGGGAAGCCAGCACCTTGCCGTTCTTGTCCTTCAGCGTAATCTGCGTCGATTTCGACTTGTCGGCGCCAACATCCTGCACGTCCAGACGCGAATAAAGCGATGGCTTGCTCGTCTTGGCCTCGATGATCTTCAGATCGGAAAGATCGAGGATCGCACTCTTCACCTTTTCGAAGTTGACGGGGAAGTCGTCCCGGTTCGCGAGCACCCATCCATCATTTTTCATCTTGAGTGCGGTGTTGTTCTGCCTCGACTTGACTTCGACCTGGGCGACATCGTTGACCTCGCCGGAGAGAGCCGGGAAAAGCGCCGGTGTCCCGACGTCGGTCTCGGGCGCGCGCGTGTGGCTGATGTACCAGGCGGCAATTGCCACCGCCACCGTAATGACCACAAAGAAGGTGGATTTTTTATTCATGACGTTCCATTGGGTTCCACTGGGTAGTATGGGTTGCGTACGGCCTCAGGAAACCGGTCGACGGCGGCGGCCGGCGCGGACCAGAGCGACAATGACGGCGATGATGCCCATGAGCGCCGGGATCAGGCCGATGTTGATGATGCGCAGTTCGGTACCGAGGCGCTCGATGTTCTTGCGCAGGTCGCGCTGCACCTCACGCAGCTGCTTGCGGGTTTCGACCTGTTCCTCTCTGAATTTTTCGATCGCCTTCTTCTGCGCCGGGCTCAACAGCTGCGCCGCCGCACCCTTGGCTTTCTGTTCCTGCAACTCCTGAATCTTCTTTTCGGTGGCGCTGAGTTTGTCCTCCAGCGCTTTTTCCTTGTCGCGGAACTGCGCTTCCGCCTGCTTGCGTATGTGTTCGACGACGGTGAACGGTCGTGCGAACTTCTGGCGGCTGCGCAGGCTGATGAGGTCGTCGTTCCCGCCAAGGTTGTCGACCGCGTTGATGACGAAATCGCCGTTGTCCGCGATCGGCGACGGCACGCTGACGCCCATGTAATTCTGCGGCCGGATCCAGAAGCGATCGGACAGGATGTCAGTATCGCCGACCACGATCACGTTAATCGCCGATTTGGACTCCTTGAGGAAGTCCGGATCCGCCGGATCGTTGTCTTTTATCTTGGGTCGTCCGTCCGGGAACGCCGTCTTCACCTTGCCGTGAATTCGCACCGCCAGCGTGAATTCCTTGCCGCTGGGTTTGAATGCCTGTAGCAGGGCATTGGGATCGCGTGCAAACATGATCGAATCGGAATCGAGCATCTCGGAGTGCTTGCCCGTGTGCATCAAAGGCGTGATCTGCGTCGTGGCGCCTTTGAGGGGTTCGAGGATCCCCATGGTGCCGCCGAAAATCTGCTTGAGCTGGCTGGTGACGAAGTCTTTCTGGTTGAGGTTTTTGTTGGTAAGCGCCAACCAGGGCAGGTACTCGACCTGCTGCGGACCACGGGCGCCGTTCGCATAGACGCGGATGGCACTGTCTATATCGGCGGCGATCTTGTTCGGCACCATCTCCAGCCCCCACGACTTGAACAGTTTCGGCATATCCGAATTGTGCTTCGGCATCACCATGGGGTTCTTGGGATCGGGCATCGACTGATCGGCCTCCGCGAACGGGTCGACGAAGATCATCGCCCTGCCGCCTTTCAGGATGAACTGGTCGATCGCGTAGCGGGTCGTATCCGACAGGGTTTTCGGATGGATGACCAGCAGGGTGTCGACGTCATCGTCGATATGATCGGTCTTCGGGGAGATCCGCTTGACGGCGTAGGCGTCCTTCAGCATCGAGACGATGGTCCAGGGCTTGGCGCCGCGCTCGCCGGCTGCAGGATTGTCGGCGCCGCCGAATATTGGAAGCTCGCTAATGATGCCGACGACCCGCTTCTTGGGGTGCGCCAGGTTGTAAATCAGCTTGGTGACGTCGTATTCCAGTGAGCTTTCCTTCGTCGGCTGGAAAAAGGGGATGGTCAGCTCGTCGTCGGTGCTATTGGTCCCTGCGAGGCCGAAATAGGCCATGTCGCCCGTCGAATTGACGGGGAGCTGGCGGATGCCGTAAGTGACGGCCTGATCCTCGGCTTCGGAGAAAGGTTCGGGGTCGATTACGCTGAGCTTGATCATGCCGTGAGACTTGGCGGCATATTCCTCGAGCAAGTCGCGCACCCGTACGCCGTAGTTGAGGAACTGCGGATTGACCGCAAGGGCCTTGGAGGAGAAGTAGTAGCGCAGCGTAATGGGTTCGTCGAGCTTGTCGAGGATGTTAATGGTGCCCTGGGAGAGGGTGAACAGCTTGTTTTCCGTCAGGTCCAGCCGCCAGGAAGTCAACAGCTGGTTGGAGAGAATGTTTATGCCGATAAAAAGGCAGACTGCCAGGATC
>CAYVOU010000028.1:0-9803 GCA_964453295.1 uncultured Gammaproteobacteria bacterium | reverse complement strand
GTTTTCCGAGCATGCGGACAAGGTGGAACTTTGCCTGTTCGACGAACGCGGCCGCCGCGAACTGCAGCGCATCGAATTCACGGAGCAGACCGACCAGGTCTGGCATTGCTATCTGCCGGAAGTGAGGCCGGGCTGGCTCTACGGCTATCGTGTTTACGGCCCGAACCGGCCGGAACAAGGCCATCGCTTCAATCCCAACAAGCTGTTGCTGGATCCCTATGCCAAGAGCATTGTCGGCGCCCTGCGCTGGAGCGACGCGCATTTCGGGTATCGGGTGGGATCGAAGCGGGCCGATCTGTCCTTCGACCGCCGGGACAATGCCACGGGCATGCCCAAGTGCAAGGTGATCGACCCGGCCTTCACCTGGGGCGAGGATCGGCGACCGGATGTCCCATGGCACGAAATGATCGTCTACGAGCTGCACGTGCGCGGGTTCACCCTGAACCATCCGGAAGTGCCGCCGCCGCTGCGTGGCACCTATGGCGGCCTGGCCACGCCGGCGGTCGTCGATTACCTGCGGCGCCTGGGCGTCACTACCGTGGAGCTGATGCCGGTGCACAGTTTCGTGGACGACCGCCACCTGGTCGAGCGCGGCCTGCGCAACTACTGGGGCTACAACACGCTCGGCTACTTCGCGCCGGAAGGGCGTTATTCGCTTTCGGGGAAGATCGACGAGTTCAAGACGATGGTGAAGACGCTGCACTCCGCCGGCATCGAAGTGATACTGGACGTGGTGTACAACCACACGGCCGAGGGCAGCGAACTCGGACCGACGCTGTGCTTCCGGGGGATCGACAACCTGAGCTACTACCGCCTCAAGCCCGACGATCGGCGCTACTACATGGATTTCACCGGCTGCGGCAACACCCTCAACATGCAGCATCCGCGCGTACTGCAGCTGATCATGGATTCACTGCGCTACTGGGCAGAGGAGATGCATGTCGATGGCTTCCGTTTCGACCTGGCCTCGGCCCTGGCGCGCGAGCTGCATGAAGTGGATCGGCTCGGCGCCTTTTTTGACATCATCCGCCAGGACCCCGTGCTGTCGCGGCTGAAGCTCATCGCCGAACCCTGGGACCTGGGGGAGGGCGGCTACCAAGTCGGAAATTTCCCCTCGGGCTGGGCGGAGTGGAACGACAAGTATCGCGACTCCATGCGCGGCTACTGGAAAGGCGACGGCGGCGTGATCGGCGAGTTTGCCAAGCGACTTACCGGCTCCAGCGATCTCTACGGGCGCAGCGGAAGGCGCCCCCATGCCAGCATCAACTTCATCACCACGCATGATGGTTTCACCCTGCGCGACCTGGTCAGCTACAACGATAAGCATAACGAAGCCAACGGCGAGAACAACCGCGATGGCGCCAATCACAACTTAAGCTGGAACTGCGGTGCGGAAGGTCCGACCGGCGATCCGGCGATACTGGCGCTGCGCGCACGCCAGTCGCGCAACATGCTGGCCACCCTGCTGTTGTCGCAGGGCGTGCCCATGCTGCTGTCGGGCGATGAGATTGGGCGTACGCAACAGGGCAACAACAACGCCTACTGCCAGGACAGCGCCATAAGCTGGATCGACTGGCAGGCCGGTGCGGCAGAGCAGTCGCTGCTGGCCTTCGTGCGGCGGCTCATCGCACTTCGCCGCGCGCATCCCGCCTTCCGCCGCCGGGGGTTTTTTCAGGGCCGGCCGCTGCGCGGCAGCGGCGTCAAGGACATCCTCTGGCTGCAACCTAACGGCGAGGAAATGAGCGAAGAGGAATGGAACCTGAAGTCGGCGCGCTGCCTCGGCGTCTACCTTTCCGGCGAGGGCTTGCAGGGCGAACTCGATGGCCGTGGCCAGCCGGTGCTCGACGTCAATTTTCTGATGCTGTTCAACGCCCACCACGAAAAGATCGACTTTGTCCTGCCGTCGCTGCCCGGCGCGGGGCGCTGGGGATTGGTGTTCGATACTTCGGTCGGCGACGGCCTGACCGTCGGTGCCGCCTGCGAGGCCGGGAAGCCCTACCCCCTACAGGGGCGCGCCCTGGCCTTGTTGACGCATCGCCCATGATACGCGCGCACCGCATGCCGTTCGGCGCCGAAGTGTTGGCTGGCGGCGGTGTATGCTTCCGCCTCTGGGCACCCGCCGCCGGTCGCGTGGACGTAGTACTGGATCCCGACAACGGCGGCACTTGCCACGGTATGGCGCACAGGGAAGAGGGCTGGTATGAAGCAATCGTGGCGGATGCGGAGGAGGGCACGCACTATGCGTACCGGATCGACGATGCGCTTACCGTGCCGGACCCGGCATCGCGGCACAATCCGCGGGACGTGCACGGCGCCAGCGAAGTCATCGACCCGCACCGTTTCGAGTGGGAGGAGACCGGCTGGACGGGCAGGCCGTTCGAGGAGGCCGTGTTCTACGAACTACACGTGGGCACGTTCACACCGGAGGGCAGCTTCGCCGCCGTCATCGACCGACTGGCCGCACTGGCCGATCTCGGGATCACCGCGATCGAACTGATGCCGGTGGCGGACTTTCCCGGCAGTCACGGCTGGGGGTACGACGGCGTGCTCGCCTACGCGCCCAACTCGGCCTACGGCCATCCCGACGAGTTGAAGCGTCTGGTGCAGGCAGCCCATCGGCGCGGCCTGATGGTGTTCCTGGACGTGGTCTACAATCACTTCGGGCCGGACGGCAATTACCTTCATGCCTATGCGCCTGACTTCTTCAGCAGACGGCATCACACGCCATGGGGACCGGCGATCAATTTTGATGGCGAGGGCAGCCGCTGCGTACGCGACTTCTTCATTCACAATGCCCTTTACTGGCTGGAAGAGTACGACATCGACGGGCTGCGCCTGGATGCGGTCCACGCGATCATGGACGACTCCGAACCCGATGTCCTGATCGAACTCGCGGAGGCTGTGCGCGATGGGCCCGGCCGCGAGCGCCAACGACATCTCGTGCTGGAGAACGACCACAACGCGGCACACTACCTGGCGCGTGACGGAAACGGTGAACCGCGCTGGTACACGGCCCAGTGGAACGACGACACTCACCATGCCCTGCACGTCCTGCTCACTGGTGAAGCGGACGGATACTACGCCGATTATGCCGACGCGCCATTGCAGCAGTTGGGGCGCTGCTTGACCGAGGGCTTTGCATTCCAGGACGATGTCTCGGGATTCCGTGGCGGCGCCCGCCGCGGCGAGCGCAGCGCGCAGCTGCCTCCCACGGCCTTTGTCAATTTCCTGCAGAATCACGATCAGATCGGCAATCGCGCCTTCGGCGAACGCATCGCCGCACTGGCGGGGGGACCGACGCTGCGGCTGGCAACGGCAATCCTGCTGTTGTCGCCTTCACCGCCGCTGCTGTTCATGGGACAGGAATTCGGCTGCA
Organism: uncultured Gammaproteobacteria bacterium; assembly: GCA_964453295.1. Lineage (GTDB taxonomy): Bacteria > Pseudomonadota > Gammaproteobacteria > JAJPIJ01 > JAJPIJ01 > CAYVOU01. The sequence goes on along the minus strand of CAYVOU010000028.1, from coordinate 6,427 downwards.
TCGAGCCGTTTCTCTATTTCTGCGATTTCGGCCAGGAGCTCGGCCGGGCAGTGCGTGAAGGTCGCCGCAATGAGTTTGCGCGCTTTGAGCGGTTCCGCGATCCCGTCGCCCGCAAAGCCATACCGGATCCGAACGACGTCGCCACCTGCGAGCGATCGCGGCCGGACTGGGCGGCACAATCCCGCACACCGCATGCGCAATGGCTGGCATTGCATCGCGAACTGCTGAAATTGCGCCGGAGCGAGATTGTACCGCTCCTGCGGCGCATTCACGGCAACGCGGGGCAGTATGCCCTGCACGGAGACGCGGGGCTGCGGCTACGGTGGATGTTCGGCGACGGCGGCGCGCTCGAGATGTTCGTGAATTTCAGCGAGGCGGCGCCGCTGTCCATACCGTCACCGGCCGGGCGCGTGATCTACGCGATGGCGCCTGAGGCGACGCGGCCAGGCGGTGACTTGCTGCCGCCTTGTTCCCTGGTGCTGTCGGTCACTGAAGCGGAGGATGGATGAACCGGATCCGGACTCATGTCGGCGCGCCGGACCCTGACTGGTTTCGGAACCATGCGTCCGCGCGCGACAGGGTGCACCACGGGATACGGAAACCGATCCGATGACGGCGGATCCCCTCGAACTGCTTTGTGAGCGCTGCGGCGTGGTGGCGGAATTCACCGAGGCCAGCGGCGCGCACCGGGTGGTGTCGCGGGCGACACGGCAGGCGATCCTGCTGGCCATGGGAGCGTTGACACCCGGCGAAGATCCGGCGGCGGCACTGGAGCGGCATCGCCGGCGCGACTGGCTGGATACGCTGCCGCCTGTTGTCGTGGTCGACGAGCACACGCAACCCTACCGCATCACCCTGTCAATCCCGGCGCCGCAGGCGGAAACATCGCATCGATGGGTCCTGGCCTGCGAGAACGGACGGCGTTTCGACGGGACGCTGGTACCGGCCACGCTGGAAGCGGTGCCGGGGGAGGCGGACGGCGCAGAACGGCGGCGCTGCCACTTCCGCTGGGAAAGCCGCCTGCCCCCGGGATACCACCAGTTCACGCTGGAAGGGCCGGCGGGCACGGCGATCACGCCGCTGATCGTGACGCCGCACAGTTGCTATGTGCCGCCCGCGCTGGAAAGCGGCGGACGCGTGTGGGGGCCGGCGCTGCAGCTTTACGCTGTGCGGTCGGAGCGCAATTGGGGAATAGGGGATTTCACGGATCTGCGCAACGTTGTCGAACTGGGCGGCCGCGCCGGCGCCGGCATCGTCGGACTCAATCCTCTGCACGAACTCAAGCCCGGCCGGCCGGCGGATGCCAGCCCGTACGGCCCATCGAGCCGGCTTTACCTGAATTACCTCTATCTCGACGTCGAGGCAGTGGCCGAGTCCGGTCAGTGCGAACAGGCGCACGCGCAGGTCCATACGCCCGAGTTCCAGTCGCGGCTGCGGGCCCTGCGCGCACCGGAGCTGGTGGACTATCCGGGTGTCGCGGCCGCCAAACGCGAAGTGCTTGAACTGCTGTACGCCGATTTCCGAGAGCGCCACCTGCCCGGGCCGACCGCGCATGGGCGCGAGTTCCTGGTCTACCTGGAGCAGCAGGGTGACAGCCTGCGGATCGATTCGCTTTACTGCACCCTGTCCGAGTATTTCGAGCAGAAAGATCCGCCCTTGTATGGATGGCGTGCCTGGCCGGAGGAGTTTCGGCGTCCCGATTCGCCGGGCGTCGAAGCCTTCTATCGGGAACGGCGCGAGCGCGTGGAGTTCTTCGCCTGGCTGCAATGGCATTGTGAGCTTCAGATCGCCGCCAGTGGCCGCCGCTCGATGGAACTCGGGCTGGGCGTCGGACTGTACGAGGATTTCGCCATCAGCGTCGACCGCGACGGCGGCGACGCCTGGCGCTGGCAGGCGCTGCTCGCGCTGGACGCGGACGTCGGTGCACCACCGGACGCGCTCAATTTGCGAGGGCAGAACTGGGGATTGCCGCCCTTCGTTCCCGATCGCCTGCATTTCGCCGCCTACGGCCCCTATATCGAGATGCTGCGGCGGATCATGCGACCAGCCGGTGGCCTGCGCATCGATCACGTCATGGGGCTGATGCGACTGTATTGGGTTCCCGCCGGCATGGAAGCCACGGACGGCGGCTATGTCCACTATCCATTCGAGGCGCTGATCGGCATCCTCGCATTGGAAAGCCAGCGCAACCGCTGTCTCGTGGTCGGCGAGGATCTCGGCACCGTGCCGCCGGCGCTACGCGACACGCTGGCGCGGCATGGCGTCCTGTCGACGCGGGTGATGTACTTCGAGAAGCACGCGGACGGCGGTTTTCATGCACCGGCGGAATACCCGGCGCAGGCGGTGGCAACCATCACCACTCACGACCTGCCTACCCTGAAAGGGTGGTGGGCCGGGCACGACATCGACACGCGCACCGAACTCGATCTCTACCCCAGCGAGGCCGCACGCACGGCGCAGATTGTCGAACGTTCTGAAGATCGCGCCCGCCTGCTGGTGAGCCTCGAGCGCGAAGAGCTGCTGCCCGCGGGTACGGGCGTGCACCCGGTGTCGGCGCCCGAGCTGACCACCGAACTGATGGCGGCGGTGCATGGATTCTTGGCGCGTAGTCCGGCGAGGGTATTGACCGTTCAGCCTGAAGACGTTTTTGGTTCGGTAGAGCAGGTCAACGTCCCGGGCACTTCAGGCGAGTATCCCAACTGGCGGCGCAAGCTTCCGCTCAATCTGGAGGAATGGCAAACCGATCCGAGATTCCAGGCGCTCACGGAAACCCTGCGCCGAGAACGCGGTGTCGGCGCGATCCCACCAGCCCCGGTGGAAGAACCCGACGAGGAGGGCGGTGCCGCACGGCTGCCGTCGGGACCGCCGGTGATCCCCCTGGCCACCTATCGATTGCAGTTCAACCGCGACTTCACCTTCAATGCGGCCGCCTCGATCGTGCCCTATCTCGCAATGCTCGGGATCAGTCATTGCTACGCTTCGCCATTCTTCAAGGCCCGTCCCGGCAGTCTGCACGGCTACGACATCATCGATCACAATGCCGTGAATCCCGAGATAGGGACGACCGGGGAACTCGATGGTTTCGTCGCCGGCCTGAAGGCGCACGGCATGGGCCAAATCATCGATGTCGTGCCGAACCACATGGGCGTGATGGGATCGGACAACGGCTGGTGGCTGGATGTGCTGGAAAATGGAAGGGCCTCGCAATACGCGAACTACTTCGACATCGACTGGGATCCGGCGACCACGCAGCTGAAAGGCAAGGTATTGGTCCCGGTACTTGGCGAGCCCTACGGACAGGCCTTGGAGCAGGGCGCGCTGCAGCTGCGCTTCGACCCGGCCCGGGGCGAGTTCAGCCTTCATTACTATGAACATCGCTTCCCGGTGGATCCCCGGGAATACCTGCAGCTGATCAGCCTGGACGTCGCCCGTCTCGAAGCGCGCCTGGGCGAAGAGCATGAGGAACTGCTCGCTCTCAAGAGCCTGGCCACGGCGCTGGGCCACCTGCCGCCGCGCGACGGAACGGACACCTCGCTGCTTGCCGAACGCACACGTGACCAGGCCATCCTGAAGCGTCAGCTTGCGGAGCTTTGCGCCCGATCCGTCGACGTAAGTCACTTCCTGGAGGAAAACGTCGCGTTCTTCAATGGCCGTCCCGGCGACCCGATGAGCTTCGATCCGCTGCACGGCCTGATCGAAGCTCAGGCCTACCGGCTCGCCTGCTGGCGCGTGGCCGCGGACGAGATCAACTACCGGCGCTTCTTCGACATAGACGATCTGGCCGCATTGCGCATGGAGAACCCCGAGGTATTCAGCGCCACCCACCACCTGGTGCTCACGCTGATCGCACAGGGCAAGGTCGACGGACTGCGCATCGATCATCCCGACGGATTGTACGATCCGCTGGAATACCTGCGCCGCCTTCAGCAGCGAGGCGCCGACACCGGGCAGGCGCCAAAGTCCACGTACATCGTCGTCGAGAAAATCCTGGGGCAGGAGGAATCGCTGCCCGTGGACTGGCCGGTCCACGGTACCTCCGGCTACGATTTTTCGCGGTTGGTTAACGGCCTGCTAATCGATCCGTCGACCGGCGCACGCCTGGAGCGGATCTATCGCAGCTTTACCCATGAAGCCGTCGGCCTCGAAGACCTGGTCTATCAGTGCAAGCGCTTGATCATGCGCTCGGCGCTGGCCGGGGAACTCAACGTGCTGGCGGATGCCCTGATGCGCATCGCCCAGTCCGATCGGCGGACCTGCGACTTCACCCTGAACAGTCTCCGCGACGCGCTGCGCGAAGTGGTGGCCTGCTTTCCCGTCTACCGCACCTATGTCAGTGAGCGTGGACTGAGCGACGAGGACGAGCACAATATCCGGCGGGCGCTCGAACAGGCAGGGCGGCGCAGCCGTTCGGCGGACCCGTCCGTGCTGGAGTTCGTGGGCGAAGTCCTCCTTACCAGCATCGCCGAAGGCCGCAGCCCTGCATTCCGGCAGTCGGTCGTGGATTTCGTGATGAAATTTCAGCAGTACACCGCGCCGGTGACCGCAAAGGGCACGGAAGACACGGCGTTCTACATCTACAATCGACTGTTGTCGCTGAATGAGGTTGGCGACGACCCGGGCAGCTTCGGCGTCAGCGTGCTGGCGTTCCACCGCGCAAACCGTGAACGGCAGCGCCTCTGGCCACACGCAATGCTCGGCACCTCCACCCACGACAGCAAGCGCTCGGAAGACGTGCGGGCGCGGATCGACGTGCTGTCGGAGATGTCGGAACAATGGCGCGACCACCTGCGCCACTGGGAGCGGATCAACCGTCCACACATCCATCACGTGCAGGATCAGCGCACGCCGTCGCACAACGACGAGTACCGCCTGTACCAGACGCTGCTCGGCATCTGGCCGCTGATCCCGCCCGACGAGCCGGCCATTGCCGCCCTCCGCGATCGCGTCGCTTCCTACATGCTGAAGGCAATTCGTGAAGCCAAGGTGCATAGTTCGTGGATCAATCCCAACGAGGACTATGAAACGGGCGTGCAGGCCTTCGTCGACGCCGCACTGGCAGGCGGAGGCGGGGCACCGTTCCTTTCGGCGTTCATTCCCTTCGCAGAAACAATTACACGACTCGGCATGTTCAATAGCCTGACGCAGCTGCTGCTCAAGCTGGGTTGCCCCGGGGTGCCGGACTTCTACCAGGGTTGCGAGATCTGGAATTTTTGCCTGGTCGATCCCGACAACCGTCGCCCGGTGGACTATGACATCCGCCGCCGGATGCTGGAAAGCATGAAGGAATCGCTGGACCAGACGCCGGACCCGGGCGCTTACGCGGCCTCGCTCGTGGACACGATGGAGGATGGGCGTATCAAGCTCTTCCTGACCTGGTGCGCGCTGTCCCTGCGCCATCGAATGCCGGCGGTATTCCTTCACGGCGACTACCTGCCCTTGCGCGTAACGGGCAGCCGAGCTGAACACCTGGTGGCTTTCGCGAGAACCCATGCCGACGAGGCAATCGTCGTCGCGGCACCGAGGCTGCCCGCCAGGCTGGGCGTGGAGACGCACCGAGGCCTGGGCGAAGCCGCCTGGGAGGATACGATCCTGGCCATGCCGTCAGCGGGGCAGTGGGAGAATATCTTCACCGGCGAACGGCTGCCGGTCTCGCCACGACCGTCGGAGCCGCCGGCCATTGCGGCGTCCCGTTTGTTCGCTCGATTCCCCTGGGCGGTATTGAAGCGCCTGGGAAACGAAGGCAAGGCGCCGGACGCGACTGGCTGAGACTCCCTTGAAACAGTCCTGTTTACTTCGCTGACCGGACGTGCTGGCGTTATTGCAACTACCACCGCGCCCCGTAGCAACCGTCCCATCGTCAAACTCAGGGCCATGCACATCCGTCACCTAGAACGCCCGCTGGCATGGGGCCTGCGAACTTTTGGCGGACTCAGCCGTTCGCTGCAACTGGGCATCGCGTTCGTTATCACCGTGTTTATCGGCTTCCTGGACTATCTGACGGGCTACGAGGTTTCAATTTCGATCCTTTATCTCCTGCCCATCACCATTGCCACGTGGTTTGCCGGTCGACGCATTGGCGTCATCTACGCACTCTTGTGCGGCGTGAGTTGGTATGTGGTCGTCAAGGCTACGGCGCAACCGTTTTCCTACGGGTGGATCCCGGTCTGGAACGATGCGGTCCGTATCGGCTTTTTTTTGACGCATGCACTGTTGCTTGATGCGTTCCGGCGCAGGCTGCGCGACGAACAGGCACTCGCGAGAACTGACCCGCTCACCGGCCTATTGAATTCGCGCGCTTTCGGCGAGTCGCTGCAACACGAATTCCTAATGGCCCGGCGATTAGGTGCGCCTCTGACGCTCGCCTATGCGGAATTGCCGCGGCGGATCATTTGATGTACGAGGTCAAGTCGGGCGGCCGAGGGTACGC
>CAYVOU010000027.1:9548-9901 GCA_964453295.1 uncultured Gammaproteobacteria bacterium | reverse complement strand
TGGGGGGCGACACTGGTGCCGCCGTCGTGTCATCCCGCGTCCGGACGAACCAGGCGGTGGCCATCGCAGCCAGCGGGAGCGCCATGACCATTCCGAGCACGCCGAAGAGCGCGCCGCCCGCAAAGATGACTAACAACACCGCAGCCGGATGGACACGCACGAAGCGGCCAACCAGAACCGGCGTCAGCACAGCATTGCCAATCAGTTCGGCGATCCCGATCGTTAGCAGGACCATCAGAGGATGGGCAATGTCGTGAAACTGCACGATTGCAAGCACGATTGCCGGAATACCCGCCAGCACGAAGGAAGCGAAGGGGACGAAGCAGACAAGTCCCGCCAGTATGCCCAACACC
>CAYVOU010000027.1:0-9538 GCA_964453295.1 uncultured Gammaproteobacteria bacterium | reverse complement strand
GACGCCGACGCCCACTAACACCAGCAGCTGCCCGTGGATGTAGTGGCGCAGGACCTCGTTTGCCGTCCCCACGAACTGCTCGACCGACGGTCTTTTTGAGGTTCGAACAAAAGATTCGAGCCCCCCCACCAGCCGGTGCCAATCACGCAGCAGCAAGAAGGAGACCACCGGCACGAGGGCTATAAAAATGATGGTTTTGATCAGCTGCGCTGCGGTGCTCATCAATTCTGAAGGGGCTTGAAGCAAATGGGTGCCAAGCTGTACGACCCGGTCCTCGAAGCCGCGGCCCAAGGCACTGACGTCCGCTTTTAAATGAAGATGGCTTGCCAGGACCTCGGCGGCGCGGTTGATCTGATCCGCGTAGCGGGGCAGCTGCGAGAGGAAGGCGCTGATCTGTACCTGCAGTGCCGGGACCAGCCCGAGAAACAGTCCGGTCAACACGCTCGCGATCAGCAGAAAGCTCACCACAATGGCGAGCCCGCGAGGCATGTACCGACCGAGCCGATCTACCAGCGGCACCAGCAGATAGGCCAGAATCCAGGCCGCCACGAAAGGCTTCAGGACGTCTTCGAGCAGGTAAAATACCATTCCGAGAATGAATACGGATCCAAGCACGGCGAATAGGCGCAAACTGGACATGTTCCCTCGATTACTGCGGCCAAGATGTTTCCGCGTCGGCAATGGCATCGAACACGCGGGAGAGATATTTCCCTAATATCGAGCGTAGCTGGAACAGCGCTCGAATTTCAAACGCTTTCAGCCTGCGGACCTTGCGCTACGCACCTGCAAGCAAACGCTTTTCGAGCCAATAACCCTGGCCCGGATATTTCACCAGACCGACCCTGAAATAATCGGCGAGCATTTTGAATCCGGGACACAGGCCCACAAAGCAGATGCGCAGCCGCTTATGAATTGCGTCGCGCAAAATCGCTGCTCTGTACGTCACCGCACAGGTCGCGTTGACAATTAAGCGGCTAAATGCGCTTGCGCGGTTTGCCGGCGAAGCAGCTATTTGCTCCACGCACAGCGACATCGTGCTTACCGAAACAATATTAAGGAGCAACGAAAATGAGAGTATCAGAGAGCTTGGAAATTATCGCCGATTCGATGTTTATGGTCGCCGGACTTGCCGCATGTGACAAGCCGGGACCTGCGGAGACGGCGGGCAAAAAAATAGACCAGACAGCTGATACAGTCGGCCAGAAAATAGGCGCGGCTACCGATCAGGTCGGCGACAAACTGAGCGAGACAGGTGCGGAAACCGGCGTGGCTATCGATGACACTGCGATTACGGCGAAGGTCAAAGCGGCCATTTTTGCCGAGCCTGGTCTCAAGACGCTGAAAATCAGTGTCGATACTGTAAAGGGCGTGGTGACGCTAAGCGGATCGGTCGATACGCAGCAGAATCGCAATAACGCCGAAAGCCTGACGGCTGCGGTGGCCGGGCCAACCAAAGTTGAAAATCGGCTGGTGCTGAAGTAACCAGAAGTTGCCTCCAACCATCTAAGCCTCAGACCATGACAACTCAAGAAGCATATACACAGAGTATCGGCCGTATAAACCGCCCTTTCGGCGGCCCGCAGTCTCTCCATACCGGTATTGGCACCTGCGGTCGGCCGGTTACTCCGACTCATCAATCGCCTCTGAGTGGCGTCACGGCGCGCGAATCCACCCCGGCGACGGGTTCTCCGGCCAGCTTTTCGCGAACTCCCTGCCAGCAGGCTAACCGCCACCGTTGCTGCGCCGCGGACATCACTGCAAAAGGGGTTGGGCAATACTCTCTAGTCGAACAGACCGCACTGTGGCGGCGCCCGGCATGGCGGCCGCCTCACAGGTGCAACCTCATTGCTCATCGGTCGCGTGGGTTGGTGGGAACGATGTCGACGGTTTCGGAGTTTGGATCGAAGATCAGTTGCGCTTCGCCGCGTTTTAGCTGACGGACCACCTGCTCGATCTTTTTTGACAGCGGTACTTCGTGCTCGCCGTAATCGGTGCCTTCGCGCAATACGAAGGATTCGATGACGCCGTGCAGGGCCTCGGCGGAAAGATCCTGGTAAGCGATCACGACGGAATCTTGCGGTTCTTCGCTCACTTCGTGGTGTCGGCTCGGTTAGCGGCGATCATCAGGACTCATCGCGCAAGATGGATGCGAGTCACGCCACGGTTTCCGCATCCGTGGTTGCGATGAGCTGCGGGAACGGCGGCGCGCCGGGATCATATCTCGCGGGGCAGGCGAAGGACGGCTTTGAGACCGCCTTCCGGGCGGTTCTCCAACACGATTTCGCCGCGATGCAGCTCGGCGATCTCCTTGACGAAGGAAAGGCCGAGGCCGGTGCCTTTGCGATGGGTATCGGGGCGCGGCAGCGAGTAGAAACGATCGAAGACCTTGCTCTTGGCGTAGGCCGGCAGGCCGGGGCCTTTGTCGAGCACGGTCAGCTCCGTGTCGTGCCGGTCCTGCCGCACCGTGACTTCGACTTGCGCATCGCGCGGTGAAAACTCGACGGCATTCTGTACCAGGTTGACCAGGGCACGGTGCAGCAGGAAGCGGTCGCCGGCCACCGTGGCGCCGGTGGCGCCCGCCGGCTTTACGGTGACGCCGTGCTGGGCGGCGATGGCCGACGTCGTCTGTACCACCTCCCCCAGCAATTCGTCGACGCGGATCTCCGTCACGCCGCTCAAGCCGCGCCGCTTTTCCAGCGCCGCCAGTTCCAGCAGCTCGTCGATGATGGCCTGCAGCCGTTCCGCCTCGATGCGGATGTTGGACAGGAAGCGGGCGCGGTCGGCCGGCGGCATGTCCTCCTGCAGCAGCTCGGCGGCGCCGCGTATGGCCGACAGCGGGCTCTTGATCTCATGGGTCAGCCCTTGCACGTACTCCTCGACGTAATTGCGCCCGGCCAGGGCGTCACGCATCTCGTCATAGGCCGCGCCCAGCGTGCCGATGGCGGTGCGGCGCAACCGCGGCAGCGGCATGTTGCGGGCGTTGCGCGCCAGCCGCAGGTAGTCGCTCAGCAGGCCGAAGGGCCGCGTCAGCCAGATCGCGGCCAGCAGTGCCAGGACGATCAGGCCCACCACCGAACTGAGGCCGGCAAGCTCGATCCGGTGCTGGGCGATGGTGGCGATGGTCTTGAGGTTGCGGGTCGGCTTGCCGACGGACAGCACGCCGACGATGTCGCCGTTCACCATGACCGGCGAGGCGACGAACATCACGGAGGAATTCGGATCTTCGTGCCGGTTGCGCGTGGTCCGGGCGCCGTACTGGCCGGCCAGCGTCAGCCGCACATCCCGCCACTTGGAATAGTCCTGGCCTTCATCGCGCCCGGTGGAATCGAACAGCACGATGCCCTTGTTGTCGGTTACGTACACCCGCAGGTCCACCGCGGTTTTCTGCAAGGCATAGACCTGCGCCTTGAACCGCTGGCCGTAGACGTCCTTGAACGCCGATCGGAAACGGCCGGGGTCGATGACGCCGTCGTGGATATCGGTGGCGAGTATGGCGGCCAGTACGCGCGAGGTATCGATCAAGGGTTCCTCGGCAGCCTCGCGGAAACCGGGTTCCAGGTTGGAGATGATGCCGTACAGCAGCCAGCCGACGCCGCCGGCAAAGATCACGAAGATCCCCAGCAGGACCCGGTTGCGCGCGCTCATGGCTAGAGGCCGGCAGCCGGCAGGCTACCAGTCCTCGCGCAGGGAATAGCCCACGCCCCGGTGCGTGCGGATGGGATCGACGGCGGGATCGACCTGCCGCAGCTTTGCCCGCAGCATCTTGATATGCGCATCGACGGTGCGATCGAGACTGTGGTCCGGCGCTTCCCAGGCCATGTCCATCAGTTCCTGCCGCGAGTACACCCGGCCGGGACGTTCCACGAGGATTTTCAGCAGGCGGAACTCATAGCGCGACAGATCGAGGCGCGTGCCCCGGTAGCTGATGCAAAGGCGCACCTCGTCGACGATGAACGGCGCGCCGTTGGCTGCGGATGCGGGCACCGCGTCCGCGGCGGCCGCCCCGCGCTGCAGACGCCGCAGCACGGTGCGCACCCGTGCCGTCAGTTCGCGCGGGCTGAAGGGCTTGGCGATGTAGTCGTCGGCACCCATCTCCAGGCCGGCGATGCGATCGACCTCGGCATTGCGCGCCGTGAGGAAGATGACCGGCATCGCCAGTTGTGCGCTCAACCGGCGGAACAGGTCGAAGCCGTTGCAGTCCGGCAGGCCGATATCGACGACCGCCAGGGCGAAGTCGCCACCTTCCGCCGCGGCCAGTGCGGCCGTGCCGTCGCCACACCAGAGCGGCTCGAAGCCGTCCGTCTTCAGCGCGTAGACCACGGCATCGGCAATCGCAGGTTCGTCCTCGACGACGAGGATACGGGTAGGCATGTCTGGCTTCCGGGTCCATCGGGTGAAGCCCGTCAGTGCGGGGCGTCCCGTGGAACTGATTTTTAAATTTTCGGACGACGGCAGGCACACCGTCGCCGCCGGCCAGTATAGCAAGCGTGGACAGGGTTCCTCCGCACCACCCCTGTTCATAGGCGTGCATGAAATAAGGCCGACGCACTCCGAACGGGCGAAAATTCCGGGGAACGCCGACTGTTTCGAAACGGCAATGATCTCAATAGTGCCGGTCAGACAAAGAATTAGGCCAAATCTTTGCGCGCCGATCCGTCCCGCGCTCCATGGCCTGAGTTTTGCTCAATACCCATATCCGCCAATCAGCATCTGTGTTCAGGGGGGAACCTGGTGCCATCCCAAGTCGTAGCCGAACCCGAACCGATTGCCGTCGATTTCGATCGCGCCGCACTCGTCATCATCGACATGCAGCGGGACTTTCTCGAACCCGGGGGCTTCGGCGAAACCCTGGGCAACGACGTTTCTCTGCTCACCGCCGCGGTGCCGCCCTGCGCCGACCTGCTCAAGGGTGCGCGCGAGCGCGGCATGCTTGTCGTCCACACCCGCGAGGGCCACCGGCCCGATCTCAGCGACGCACCACGGGCCAAGGTCGAGCGCGGCGCGCCCAGCCTGCGCATCGGATCGCCCGGCCCCATGGGCCGCATCCTCGTCCGCGGTGAACCGGGGCACGACATCATCGCCGACCTGTATCCACAGGAAGGCGAGCCGGTGATCGACAAGCCGGGCAAGGGCGCTTTCTACGCCACCGACCTGCACAACATCCTCCGCAACCGCGACATTGAAACGCTGATCGTCTGCGGCGTCACCACCGAGGTCTGCGTCCATACCACCGTGCGCGAAGCCAACGACCGGGGCTATCGCTGCATCGTGCCCGGCGACTGCTGCGCCTCCTACTTCCCCGAATTTCACCAGGTTGGACTGAAGATGATCGCGGCCCAGGGCGCCATCTTCGGCTGGGTCTCCAGCTCCGGCGACGTGCTCGCCGCGATGCAGGGCTGAGCACCGGAGACAGGGCAACGCCGAATTCTAGGGAACTGCATCGGAAATAGGAGGGGGACAAAATGACGACGAACAAACCCAAGATATGGACCGTGGGGGACTGGAACGCGTTCTTCGGCTTCGGCACCAACATCCTGGTCAACATGCTGGTGCTGACCGGCCTGCTGCGCTACGTGCTGAAGATGCCGGACGCGCTGGTGTTCGGCCGCATCCTGCCGGCCACCGGCCTGATGATGTGCCTGTCGACGTTTTACTACGCCTGGCTGGCCTACCGGCTGGCGGCGCGCACCGGCCGCCGGGACGTCTGCGCCCTGCCTTCCGGCATCAGCGTGCCGCACATGTTCGTCGTCACCTTCGTGGTGATGCTGCCCATCCTCAACAAGACCGGCAATCCGGAAGAAGCCTGGGCGGCGGGTTTGACCTGGGTCTGCGTGCAAAGCTTCGTGCTGATGGCCGGCGGCTTCATCGCCCCGGTCATCCGCCGCATCACGCCGCGCGCCGCCCTGCTCGGTTCGCTGGCCGGCGTCTCCATCACCTTCATCTCCATGAGCCCGGCGACGCAGATGTTCATGACGCCGGTGATCGGCATCCTTTGCTTCGCCATCATCATGGCGAGCTGGTTCGGCGGCGTGCGCTTCTTCAAAGGCATCCCGGCCGGCCTGGTGGCCATCGCCGTCGGCACGGTCATCGCCTGGGGCTCCAACGCGGTCGGTCTGAACTACGGCGGCCTCAATCTCACCAATCTGGCCGAGTCGGTTTCCAACTTCGGCTTCAACGTGCCGCTGCCCGCCTTCGGCCACGTCTTCGACGGCTTCCAATATATCGGCATCATCCTGGTCACGGCGATCCCCTTCGGCATCTACGACCTGGTCGAGGCCATGGACAATGTCGAGAGCGCCTCCGTCGCCGGCGACTCCTTTCCGACCACGCGGGTGCTGACCGCCGACGGCGTGATCAGCTTCATCGGCTGCATGATGGGCAACCCGTTCATCAACGCGGTCTACATCGGCCACCCCGGCTGGAAGGCCATGGGCGGCCGCATCGGCTACTCCGCCGCCACCGGCATCATGATGATCCTGTTGTCCTGGTTCGGCGTGCTGGCCCTGATGATGGCGCTGATCCCCGTGGTGGCCATTCTGCCCATCCTGCTCTACATCGGCATGCTGATCGGCTCGCAAGCCTTCCAGGAAACGCCGCACCGCCACGCCCCGGCCATCGTGCTGGCGCTGGTGCCGCAGCTCGCCGCCTGGGGCAAGACCCAGATCGACAATGCGCTGGGCAGCGCCGGCACCAACGCCGCCGCCGTCGGCCTGGACAAGCTCGCCCAGCACGGCGTGCTTTACCACGGCCTGGAAGTGATGGGCGGTGGCGCCACGCTGGCCGGCATGGTGCTGGGATCGATCACGGTGTTCATCATCGAGCGGCAAATGGCCCGCGCGGCGCTGTTCGCGCTGGCAGGCGCCGTGCTGACTTTCTTCGGCCTGATACACGGCGAAGCCATCGGCATCGGCCAGACGCCGACGGTCGCGGCCTCCTACCTGATCGTCAGCCTGTTCCTGATCCTCTGTCCCAAGCCGGTGACCGCGCACGAAGGCGAGCCGGTCGAGGAAGAAGCCGAAATGGAAGCCGCGGCTGAAGAAGGCCTGCCCCAGGCCGTGGCGGTGGAATAGGCGATGGCAACCGCGGATCCACCGGGCTTCGACGCAGCCGCCTATCTGGATCAGATGGCGCCGGTCCTGGGACTGGACATCACCGCAGAGCAGCGGCCGGGCGTAATCGGCTTTCTTGAACTGGCCCGGGCCATGGCCAGCCTGGTCGAACTGGCGCCGCTGCCGGACGACAGCCTGGATCTCGCCGGCGTCTTCGAACCGGGTGGCGTTAGCGGGGAATGAGGCCGGCACTGAACATTGCAAGCCCGGATCCGTTTTTGCCGGCGTGGGAGCTCGCCGGCCAGGTGCAGCGCGGCGAGTTGGGCGCGGAGACTATCGTGCGCGCCTGCCTCGAACGCATCGGCGATTTGAACCCGCTGCTGGGCGCCTACACCGACGTGCTCGCGTCGCGGGCCCTGGCGACGGCGAAAGCACTGGATGCGGCCCGCGGCCGCGGCGCCAAACTCGGACCGCTGGCCGGCGTGCCTTTCGCCGTCAAGAACCTGTTCGACGTGACCGGCCTGCCGACGCGCGCCGGATCGAAAATCAACCGGGCACGGTCGCCCGCGCAAAAGGACGCGGTGCTGGTGCAGCGAATGGAGCGCGCCGGCGCGGTACTGGTCGGTGGCCTCAACATGGGCGAGTACGCCTACGATTTCACCGGCGAGAACAGCCACGACGGCGCCTGCTGCAATCCCCACGATCGCACCCGCATGGCGGGCGGTTCGTCCTCGGGCTGCGGCGCCGCCACCGCCGCCGGCCTGGCACCCATCTCACTGGGTTCCGACACCAACGGCTCGATACGTGTGCCATCCTCGCTTTGCGGCATCTTCGGCCTCAAACCCACTTATGGCCGGTTGCCGCGCACGGGCACGTTTCCCTTCTGCGACAGTCTCGATCACCTGGGGCCCTTCGCCCGTTGCGTGCGCGATCTGGCGATGGCCTACGATGCGCTGCAAGGCTATGACGTCGCCGATCACGCCTGCGCCAACCGCCCCACTGAGGCCGTGGCGGGACAACTCGAGCGCGGCATCGACGGCCTGCGCATCGCGATCGCCGGCGGGCATTTCGATACCGACGGCATGCCCGAGGCGACGGCCGCGGTCGAAACGATCGCAGCCGCCCTGGGCACGGGCGAAAAGATCATGGTGGAACGGGTCGCCGAAGCACGCGCCGCGGCCTTCCTCATCACCAACGCCGAAAGCGCGACCTTTCACCTGGACCGGTTGCGCCGGCGCGCGGATGACTTCGATCCCGACACCCGCGATCGCTTTCTCGCCGGCGCCATGCTGCCGGCCAGCTGGTATGTGCGGGCGCAGGCCGTCAGGCGCGCCTTCCACGATCGCATGCTGACCTTGTTCAAGGACTTCGACCTGCTGATCGCCCCCGCCACGCCCTGTTCCGCACCGCAGCTGGGGGAAAAGACCCTGCACCTGCGCGGCAGCGAAGTGGCATTGCGGCCCAACCTCGGCCTGTTCACGCAACCGGTGTCCGCCATTGGCCTGCCGGTCTGCTGCGTGCCGGTTTTTCCGGCGCCGGGCGGTCTGCCCATCGGCGTGCAGATCATCGCGCCGCCCTGGCGCGAGGACCTTTGCCTGCGCGCCGCCGCTTATCTCGAACAGGCGGGCGCATCCTGCGCCCTGCCACCCGCCGGACTGTAAAAAACCCTCCGCCAAGGCGTAGATGGAGAGTGCGGGTTTCCAGGCCACGGTGGCCGCGGGCCGGTTTTGGATCGGGATGGGGCGGGATCGCGTCATCTCGCACCAAACGGATGCGATCGTTGCGCCCCCATGTCACCGCAAGGCTTTTGCTGACCGCGGCTTTGCGTTGTTTTGCGCGGCTTTCCGCAGCCGGCCGGATCTGGCGCAGTTGTTGCTCAACTCCAGTGACTAGCGGGAGAAGTCGTGGACTGCATGCCGATGCGTTCGCTGCTTCGCCAGGCTCGAGGTAATCAGCTCGAGATTAAAAATGGACAGCTAGGGTTCCGGGTCGGCCTCCAAAACCGATCGACTGGTCCGAGAGTTGTCGACCTTCCTGTTCGCGAAGGTTACACGGAGGGATAAAAGCCCGGGAGAGTGCTCACGCCATCTCTCGCAGACTTTATTATCCGTCACCGTTAACCGGGAGGGTCCAGATGTCGATGTCATCATGTCGAACCGCCGTTTGCCGTCGCGAATGCGGCAACGCCCTCCCCGGAATGTTACGCGCCGAATCCACGACCGAGGTCTTACGCCGGTACCGCCGGCTGCCATCGGGTCCATTCGGCGCAGGGAGATCGTCGTATGTCTGATCCAGCACTCGCCGCCGATCGCATCCTCTACGAGGAGGACCTGCCGGCCGGCACCCATTGTTCCTTAATCCTCCGTCGCGGCAACAGCCTGCGCCTCACCGACCTGGAAGGCGGCGCCAACGTCTCGGCCCTGTTTTTCAATCAGGAGGAGAAACTCGAACGCTACAACATGGCCGACACGCTGAAGGCGCAGCATACC
>CAYVOU010000026.1:0-9959 GCA_964453295.1 uncultured Gammaproteobacteria bacterium | reverse complement strand
GGTCGCCGAGGGGGGCCATGAAACCAACAAACTTGCCGGCGCGGCCGTTCTTTTCTTCCGGGCCCTGCGCCAAGCGTCCTGGCTGGACGCCCGATGTGCTGCGCGACGCGGTGCTCGGCCGATCGCATCGCTCCAAAACCGGGCATGCGCGGCTGAAAACGCTGCTCGATCTCAGCCGGGAGATTTTGCGTCTTCCGGACGACTACCGCATCGCCGTCGTGCCGGGTTCCGATACCGGCGCCTTTGAGATTGCCATGTGGTCGCTACTCGGCGAACGCGGCATCGATTGCCTCGCCTGGGAAAGCTTCGGCCTGGGCTGGGTCAACGACATCCGCTCGCACCTGAAGCTCGACGACCTGCGCGTTTTCAAGGCCGATTACGGCGAACTCCCGGACCTCTCACAAGTCGATTGGCGGCGCGACGTGGTGTTCACCTGGAACGGCACCACCTCCGGCGTGCGGGTACCGAACGGCGACTGGATCGATGCCGATCGCGACGGACTTTCCCTTTGTGACGCCACCTCCGCTGCCTATGCCATGGACCTGCCCTGGCCGAAGCTC
Organism: uncultured Gammaproteobacteria bacterium; assembly: GCA_964453295.1. Lineage (GTDB taxonomy): Bacteria > Pseudomonadota > Gammaproteobacteria > JAJPIJ01 > JAJPIJ01 > CAYVOU01. The sequence goes on along the minus strand of CAYVOU010000026.1, from coordinate 9,399 downwards.
GACGTCGCCACCTACTCCTGGCAGAAAGTGCTGGGCGGCGAGGCCGCGCATGGCATGCTGGTCCTGAGTCCACGCGCCGTGGCGCGACTGGAATCCTATTCGCCGCCTCGACCCCTCCCCAAGCTGTTCCGGCTCGTCAAGAACGGGCGCCTCATGGAAGACGTGTTCGAAGGCGCCACCATCAATACACCGTCCATGCTTTGCGTGGAGGATCAGGTCGACGTGCTGCGTTGGGCAAAGTCCCTGGGAGGCCTCGATGCGCTGATCGCGCGCACGACGGGCAACCTGGCGGCGATCACGCAGTGGGTGGGCGGAACGCCGTGGGTGGACTTCCTCGCCGGCCGCGCCGAGACGCGCTCGCATACCTCGGTCTGCCTGAAGATCGTCGATCCGTGGTTCACGGCGCAGTCCGAACAGGCACGCTGGGCGACGGTCAAAAAAATGTGCGCGCTGCTGGAGCAGGAAGGCGCCGCCTACGACATCGCCGCCTACCGCGACGCCCCGCCGGGGCTGCGCATCTGGTGCGGCGCGACGGTCGACCGCGAAGACGTGGAACAGCTACTGCCCTGGCTGGACTGGGCTTATGGCGAAGTCAAAGACTGAGCCGCCGACGGATATTCCCTGCACTCAGCGGAGGATCTGAATATGGTTTCCATTCTCGTCGCAGACGAGATTGCCGAGGAAGGCGTCATGTACCTTCGCAACCAGCCCGGCTACCGTGTCGAAGTCAGGACCGGGCTCAAGGAAGCGGCGCTCTGCGAATGTGTCGGCGAATTCGACGCGGTAATCGTACGCAGCGCGACCAAGATCACCCGTCCGGTGTTCGAGGCCACGCAGCAGCTCAAGGCCGTCGGACGCGCCGGCATCGGCGTGGACAACATCGACGTCGACGCCGCCACGGAATATGGCGTGGTGGTGATCAACACCCCCGACGCCAACGCCGTCAGCGCCGCGGAACTGGCGCTGGCGCACCTGTTCTCGCTATGCCGCCGGCTGCCGGCGGCCGATCGCTCGGTGCGCGCCGGCGAATGGAAACGCAGCCGCTTCAGCGGCACGGAGATCAGCGGCAAGACGCTTGGCGTGATCGGCTTCGGCAACATCGGCCGCATCGTCGCCGCCCGCGCCCAGGGACTGAACATGAACGTGGTCGGCCACGATCCCTTCGTCAGCGCGGAAATGTTCGCCGACCTTGGGGTGGCACCGCTACCCCTGGAAGCACTTCTGGCACAGTCCGACTTCGTCACCCTGCACTGTCCGCTGATCGAAGCCACGAAAAACCTTCTGAACCGTGAAAAGATCGCGCTGATGAAACCCGGCGCCCGGCTCATCAACTGCGCACGTGGCGGCCTCGTGGACGAGACCGCACTGCACGAGGCGCTGGGATCCGGCCGGCTGGCCGGCGCCGCGCTGGACGTGTTCGGCAAGGAGCCGCCGGGAGAATCGGCGCTGTTTGCACTGGACAACATCGAATTCACGCCGCATCTCGGCGCCTCCACCGAGGAGGCCCAGTACGCCGTGGGCGTGGAGGTTGCGCGCCTGATTTCCGCCTACCTGGACCACGGCGAGGTGGTCAGCGCCATCAACCTGCCACGGATCGCCAGCGAACAGGCCGGTCGGCTCAAGCCCTTTCAGGATCTGGCCCGCCGGCTGGGGCGGCTGCTGGCATGCATGGTCGATGCACCCGTCAGCCGCATGGAAGTGTCGTTACGCGGCACCGCCGCCGAGCTGGAACCGCGGCCGGTGACCATCGAAGCACTGGTTGGCTACCTGCAGGAGCATCACTCCCGCCCGGTCAACCGCGTCAACGCGCTGCTGGTCGCCAAGCGCCAGGGCATGACGTTCGGTGAATCGCGGTCGCTGGCGACCCACGACTACGTATCCCTGATCGAGGTCAGCGGCGAGTCCAACGGCGAGAAGATCGTGCTCTCGGGCACCCTGTTCGACGAGCGACACCCGCGGCTGGTCCGCATCAACGACTACGAACTCGAAGCCGGCCTGGACGGCGAGATGCTGTTCACCCGCCACGACGACTGCCCCGGCGTGGTCGGCGCGCTGGGCACGGTGCTCGGCGAGAGCGGCATCAACATCACCCGCATGCATATCGGCAGCGCCGCCGGCAGCCGTTACGCGGTCGCCGCCATCGAGTCCTCGACACCGCTCAGCGAGACGCTCATGCAAAAGGTCAGGGCCATTCCCGCCGTCGACAAGGCTATCCGGATAGCGCTATGACGCGGGCGGCGCTGTTTGATTGCGACAGTACGCTCTCGGCGGTGGAAGGTATCGACGCGCTTGCCGAGCGCGCCAACGTCGCGGATCAGGTCGTGCCGCTCACGAAGGCGGCGATGGACGGCGGCCTGGCGCTGGAGGAGGTCTACGCGAGGCGCCTGGACCTGATCCGCCCAAGTCTGGCAGATATCGACTGGCTGGGACGCCTGTACGTCGAGCGGCGCACGGCCGGCGCCGCCGAAACCGTGGCCGCCCTGCAGGCGCTGGGATGGCAGGTGCACATCGTCAGTGCCGGCGTGCGCCAGGCCGTGCTCGCGCTGGCGGCAAGTCTCGACATTGCCGCTGACCACGTGCACGCCGTGGCGCTGACATTCGACGCCGACGGCGAATATCGCGATTTCGATCGCGCCTCCCCCCTGAGCCAGGCCGGCGGCAAAGCCGTGATCTGCCGGCAGGTTCTGGAAAGCGCCGAGTCGGCAATCATGGTGGGCGATGGCGTCACCGACCTGGAGGCACAGGATGCCGGCGTGCCGGTGATCGGCTTCGGCGGCGTCGTACGCCGCGAGCAGGTCGCGGCGCAGGCCTCGAAATACGTGGAGGCCCCCGAACTGACCGCCGTGCTCGACGCCATGCTCACACCGGACGAACGCGCGTGGTGCAACGCGCAGACCGCGACACCGTGAGGATGACATGAACGAAACACCCGGCATGATGACCCCGCTGCACGCCCTGCATGAAGCCGCCGGCGCGGTATTCACTGACTTCGCCGGCTGGCGGATGCCGCTGCGTTATCCCGACGGCATCCTGCACGAGCACCTGCACACGCGCGCCCGCGCCGGTCTGTTCGACATCTCTCACATGGGCCAGATTGCGCTGCGCGGCGAACGGCGTGCGCAGGCGCTGGAAACGCTGACCCCCGCCGATGTGGTCGGCCTGCCCGTGGGGCGCCAGCGCTACGCCCTGCTCACCAACGCGCAGGGTGGCATCATCGACGACATCATGATCGCCAACACCGGCGATGAACTCGTCCTGGTCGTCAATGCCTCGCGCACGGCGGTCGTGCTCGCGCATCTGTCCGACAAGCTGGCCGGCAAGTGCACGGTGGCGCCCCTGGACGATCTGGCGCTGCTGGCTGTGCAGGGCCCCGAAGCCGTGGATGCCGTCGCGTCGCTGGCCGAACGCCTGGTGACCCTGCCGTTCCAGTCGGTGCGCAGGATCGACGGCGGCGACATCCATTATCGCGTCAGCCGTTCCGGTTACACCGGCGAAGACGGCTATGAGATCGCCCTGCCCGCGGCGGCGGCACCCGGCTTCGCGAGCAAACTGATCGCGCGGCCCGGGGTCGAATGGATCGGTCTGGGCGCGCGCGATTCACTGAGGCTGGAAGCGGGGCTGTGCTTGTACGGCCAGGATATCGACGAGATCACCACCGTCCTCGACGCCGGGCTGGGCTGGACCTGGCCGGCGGTGCGGCGCCCCGGCGGCGAGCGTGCGGGCGGTTTCCCCGGCACCGAGGTGCTCGAGCGCGAACACGTCGAAGGACCGGCGATGCAACGGGTGGGCCTGCTGCCCGATGGACGCGCACCGTTGCGCGCCGGCACCGAGCTGTTCGACGCCGGCGACGCGCCAATCGGGCGGATCAGCAGCGGCGCCTTCAGCCCCAGCCTCGGCCGCCCGGTCGCCATGGGCTACCTGCGCACCGATCATGCCGGCGGCACCGCGGCCATCCACGGAATGCTGCGCGGCCGCCCGGTGCCAATCGCCAGGACGACGCTACCCTTCGTACCGCACCGATACCACCATGCCTGAAGGAGACCTCCATGTCCGACCTCAAGTACACCAATGACCACGAGTGGCTGCGGCAGGAAACCGACGGCACGGTCACCGTCGGGATCACCGACTACGCCCAGAACCAGCTCGGCGACGTCGTCTTCGTCGAACTGCCCGCGATCGGCCGGGAAGTGAAGCAGAACGAGGATGCGGCAGTCGTCGAATCGGTCAAGGCGGCCAGCGACATCAAGATGCCTGTCGCAGGCGAAGTGGTCGCGGTCAACGAGGCGCTGACGGATCACCCGGAAGCGGTCAACACCGATCCCACCGGTGAGGGCTGGTTTCTCAAGCTGAAGCCTTCCAGCCCCGAGCAGATTGCCGGCCTCATGAACGATGGCGATTACCGCGCTTACATCGACGGACTCAAGTAACGGGAGGTTGCACTGCATGACATCGACCGCGCCCAGGCGCTCGCTGGAACAGTTGGAGGATCGCGACGATTTTCTACACCGTCACATCGGCCCCGACGGTAACGAGATCGCCGGCATGCTGGAGACACTTGGGGTCGACTCACTGGATGCGTTGATCGAGCGGACCGTGCCGACGGACCTGCGTTCCACGGGACCGTTCAATCTGCCGCCACCACGCAGCGAGCGCGTCATTGAAGCGGCGCTGCGGCGCATGCGATCCGGCAACCAGGTTTACACCAGCCTGATCGGCATGGGCTATTACGACACCATTCTGCCCAACGTCATCAAGCGCAACGTGCTGGAGAACCCTGGCTGGTACACGGCCTACACGCCCTATCAGGCGGAGATCAGCCAGGGCCGCCTGGAAGCCCTGCTGAACTTCCAGCAAATGGTGATCGATTTAACCGGCCTGCCCGTGGCCAATGCCTCATTGCTCGACGAAGGCACGGCCGCGGCCGAGGCCATGACCATGTCGCACCGCCTCGTCGGCGGTAAGGCCAACGCCTTCCTCGTCGACCGCGATACTCACCCGCAGACCGTCGCCGTCCTGCGCACGCGCGCACGCCCGTTGGGCATCGAGATCATCGTCGCCGATCCATACGAATACTGGCCGCAGCAGGCGATCTTCGGTGTCCTGCTCTCCTATCCCGGCTCCAGCGGCGCGATACGCGATCCCCGCCCGGTGATCGAACGCGCCCACGCCCAGCAGGCACTGGTCACCGTCGCCGTGGATCCGCTGGCGCTGGTCCTGCTGACGCCACCCGGCAAACTCGGCGCCGACATCGTCGTCGGCAGCGCCCAGCGCTTCGGCGTCCCCATGGGCTACGGCGGGCCGCACGCGGCGTTTTTCGCCACGCGGGAGGAATTCAAGCGGCAGACGCCGGGCCGCATCATCGGCGTCTCCGTGGACAGCCGTGGCAAGCCGGCCTTGCGCATGGCCTTGCAGACGCGCGAGCAGCACATACGCCGCGAGAAGGCCACCAGCAACATTTGCACGGCGCAGGTCCTGCTTGCCGTCATCGCCGGTCTCTATGCCGTCTATCACGGCCCACGCGGCCTGCGCACCATCGCCGAACGGGTCCACCGCATCGCCCAGATCTTCGCCGACGGCCTGCGCCGCCTGGGTGTCGAAGTGGTCCACGAACATTTCTTCGATACCGTTACCGTGCGCGTGCCCGGCATCGCCCGTCGCGTGGCGGCGCGGGCGCGCGCCGCGCGCTTCAATCTGCGCGTGGTTGATGCCGATCACCTGGGCCTGAGTTTCGACGAAAGTTCGCGCCTCAGCGAACTGAAACATCTCCTGCAATGCTTCGCCATGCACGTCGATCAGCGCCTGGACATCCACGCGCTCGATGCGTCCGTCGAGGAATGCATTCCGCCGGCCCTCTACCGCGACGAACCGATCCTCACTCATCCGGTCTTCAACCGTCATCACACCGAGACGGAGATGCTGCGCTACCTGCGCTGGCTGGCCAGCCGCGACATCGCCCTGGACCGTTCGATGATCCCGCTGGGCTCCTGCACCATGAAGCTGAACGCTACGATCGAGATGCTGCCGGTGACCTACCAGCGCTTCAGCGCCCTGCATCCCTTCGCGCCGCTGGACCAGGCCCAGGGCTACCAGCAGCTTTTCGAGGAGCTGGAGGAGCAGCTCTGCGAGATGACCGGCTTCGCCGCCTTCTCGTTCCAACCCAATGCCGGTTCGCAGGGCGAGTACACCGGCCTGCTGGTAATCCGCCACTATCACCAGGCCCGCGGCGAGCCGGGGCGCGACGTCTGCCTGATCCCCGCATCCGCGCACGGCACCAACCCCGCCAGCGCGGTGATGGCCGGCATGAAGGTCGTCATCGTGGACTGCGACGCACACGGCAATATCGACGTCGGCGATCTCAAGACCAAGGTCGCCGAGCACGCCAAGCAGCTCGCCGCGATGATGATTACCTATCCGTCCACGCACGGCGTGTTCGAGGCATCCATCCGCGAGATTTGTACCATCGTGCATAACGCCGGCGGTCAGGTCTATCTCGACGGCGCCAACATGAACGCCATGGTGGGACTGTGCCGCCCGGCTGAGATCGGCTTCGACGTCTGCCATCTCAACCTGCACAAAACCTTCTGCATTCCGCACGGCGGCGGCGGTCCCGGTATGGGCCCGGTCGGCGTCGCCGGCCACCTTGCGCCGTTTCTGCCGGACCATCCCGTGGTTGCCGGCGTCAACCCGGCGGCGCGCATGAGCACCATCGGAACGGTCGGCACGGTGTCGTCGGCGCCCTGGGGATCGGCCGGCATCCTCACCATTCCCTGGGCCTATATCGCGCTGATGGGCGCGGCCGGCCTGAAGCGGGCAACCCAGGTGGCGATCCTCAACGCCAACTACATCGCCAAACGCCTTGAGCCGTACTATCCAGTCCTCTACAGCGGCAGCCACGGCATGGTGGCGCACGAATGCATTATCGACCTGCGGCCGATCAAAGAGCGCTGCGGCATCACCGTCGAGGACGTCGCCAAGCGGCTCATCGACTACGGCTTCCACGCGCCGACAGTTTCGTTCCCAGTGGTCGGCACCCTGATGATCGAGCCCACCGAAAGCGAGGACTGCCGCGAACTCGACCGATTCTGCGAGGCGATGATCAGCATACACGGCGAGATCGCCACCATCGAGTCCGGTCAGGCCGATGCTTCGGACAACCTGCTCCGCCATTCGCCCCACACCCACGACCTGCTGATCGATGACGCATGGCCGCGCCCCTATTCCAAGCAGCAGGCCTTTTTCCCGTTGTCCTGGATAAACGACAACAAGTACTGGCCGCCGGTGGGCCGCATCGACAGCGTACTGGGAGATCGCCACCTCATCTGCACCTGCCCACCGGTATCGGATTACGAGGCCTAGGCCAATCCGTGCAAGCGAAATTTTCCAAACGCACGTAGTCTAATCGGATAGGCGGCGTATCGCCGCCTACATCGGGCTTCGTGTTACCGCGGTCCGGTCGCGGATCAGGACCGCAAAAATCACACCTCGACGCCCTCTGGAGGGATGACACCCATGCACCGGCAACGGATCCACGGCTATTGCCCCCTGTGTATTTCGCGCTGCGGTTGCGTGTCGACGGTCGAGAACGGCGTGCTGACCCGCGTCGAGGCGGATCCCGCGCATCCCACCGGCCAGGGACTATGCATCAAGGGCAAGTCCGCGCCGGAACTGGTCAACAGCCCGAAGCGACTGCTCACGCCGCTCAGGCGAACGCATCCCAAAGGCGCCACCGACCCGGGCTGGCGTCCGATCTCCTGGGACGAGGCCCTGGACTACACCGCCGACCGCATGCGCGAAACCTCGGCCCGCTTTGGACCCGAGGCCGTCGCCTTCAGCGTCACCACACCCAGCGGGACGGCCATCGGCGACGCCATGCCCTGGATCTTCCGCCTCATCAACCATTTCGGCTCTCCCAACACTGTGTGGACGACGCACGTCTGCAACTGGCACAAGGACTACGCCACGGCACTGACCTTTGGCGCCGACAGCGGCATGCCGGACTTCCGCCGCACCGGATGCCTGGTGCTTTGGGGATTCAATCCGACCACCTGCTGGCTGGCACAAGCCTCGGAGATCACGGCCGCGCGAAAACGCGGCATGAAGCTCGTCGTGATCGATCCGCGAAAGGTCGGCATGGCGGCGAAGGCGGACGCATGGCTGCCGGTACGGCCCGGGACCGACGGGGCGCTGGCCCTCGCCGTTGCCGGCGTCATGATGGAAAACCAGTGGTACGACCACGGCTTCATCCGGCGATGGAGCAACGGCAGCCATCTGGTGCGGGACGACAACGGTCGATTCGTGACCGAGGCGGATCTACGCCCGGGCGGCGATCCGGCGCGATGCGTGCAGTGGGATGAAATTGGCGGGCAGGCGGCCGCCGCTCCGGATCTGCCGCCCGACGACGGTGATCGTCGCCCGGCGTTGTTCGGCCGCTTCGAACTGGAAACCCCGTACGGCCTACTGCGCTGCCGACCGGCATTCGAACGGTACGCGCAGCTTTGCCGGCAGTACCCGCCGGCGCATGCGGAAGCCATCACGGGCGTACCGGCGCAACAGATACGGACCGTCGCCCGCATGCTGCACGAGCACGGGCCGGTGTCGTGGTATGCATGGTCGGGCGTCGGACAGAATACGAATGCGACCCAGACCAGCCGCGCCATGTGCCTGCTTTATGCGCTGACCGGCGACATCGACGCACCCGGCGGCAACGTCTACTTCGACAAGATCCCCCTCGCCGATGTATCCGGGCGGGAAGTGCTTGCCGCCACCCAAAAGGCAAAAACTATCGGCCTGACCGAACGGCCGCAGGGACCGGCGCGGTACGGCTGGATCACCAGCGGCGGCCTGTACCGCGCGATACTCGAGGAGCGTCCCTACCCGGTGCGCGGATTGGTCGCCTTCGGTTCGAACCTGCTGCTCAGCCGCCCAAGCCCCGGGGAAGGCCGTCAGGCCCTGCGCAAACTCGACTTCTACGTGCATTGCGACCTGTTCATGAACGCCATGGCGGCCGAGGCCGACGTCGTGCTCCCGGTCGCATCACCGTGGGAACGCGAAGGACTGAGTGCGGGTTTCCTTATCAGCGAAGAGGCGAACGCCCTGCTGCAATTGCGTACCGCCGTGGTGGCGCCGCGCGGCGAATCGCGATCCGACACCTGGATCGCCTTTGAACTGGCAAAACGCCTCGGATTGGCAGGCGCCTTCTTCGATGGAGACATCGATGCCGGGCTTCGTTATATGCTCGAACCGGCGGGCATCGCACTGGAAACCCTGCGGGCGCATCCCGAGGGCGTCGTGCATCCCCTGAACACGACATTCCGAAAATACATGCAGGCGGGGTTCGAGACCCCGTCGGGATGGCTTGAGATCTATTCTCAGACCCTGCTCGGAATCGGCCAGGCGCCC
>CAYVOU010000025.1:0-10140 GCA_964453295.1 uncultured Gammaproteobacteria bacterium | reverse complement strand
TGTCAGGCTGCTCGTTCAGCAGGTAGTTGATGCCCTTGAAGTAGTCCGGGGAAAGGCGAATCGGCGGCCGGCGCGTGGGTGGTCGTCCGGCGTAGCTGCGGCGGGCGGCCATCCAGCCGGACGCGGCGGCTACCGGCAACAGCAGCCACAAGAGATCATACGAAATCTCAAGCATCCGGGGCGCGCGTATCGCTGCGTTCCGGCAGGGTTTTGGCGCTGTTACGCAGCTGTCGCCGCAGACGCAGGTTCTCGGTCTTGAGGGAAAGGATGGGCCAGAGGCAGGCGAGTATGCCGAGCACCGCGCCAATCAACACACTGATGGCAAGAAACAGCGATAGCGGCTTGGTGACGATGCCGACGTAGTAATCGAGGCTGACCGGCTGAGGATTGCGACTGTGCAGAATCAAGCCGACGGCGACGACCAGCAACAACAGGAAAAGCTTGATGATCCTCACCTAAACCCCCGGTCGATTCGATGGCCAGGAAACCAGTGCGCGTGACCCGACGGCGGTCGCCGCGTCGTCGCACGAAATGACGGGACGGCGTGCCGCTCCCGACAGCGTCGGGTCAGATGTTCCGGTTGACTCTTTCCCGCAATTCCTTGCCGGGCTTGAAATGGGGCACATACTTCGCCGGCAGCATAACCGGGTCGCCGGATTTCGGGTTGCGACCGACCCGCGCCGGACGGTAGTGCAGGGAAAAGCTGCCGAAACCACGGATTTCGATTCGCTGACCACTGGAAAGCGTCGAAGCCATATGTTCCAGCATGGTACGTACCGCGAGTTCGACATCCCGGTATCCCAGCTGCACCTGTTTGTGAATAAGAGACTCGATAAGTTCCGACTTGGTCATGAGCGTTCTCGACTTTCGTATTGGTATACGCCGCCTGGATCCCGTAGAGGATTTAATCGCAAGCCACACACCACACACACTGCCCCGCGATGCCGGCGCTGGCTCACGCCAACGCCGGTTCCGCAGTCAGACTTACCGCGTTTATTGGGCGTCCAGCTTCTTCTTGAGCAAATCGCCCAGACGCGTCGTACCCGAGGCTTCGTTCTCGGCACTGTATTCCTGAATCGCCACTGCTTCCTCTTCGCTTTCCTTGGCCTTGACCGAAAGCGTCAGGCTGCGCTTCTTGCGATCGACGCCGACCAGCATGGCTTCGATCTCCTGTCCTTCCTTGAGCGTCTTGCGCGCATCATCGACATCGTCACGCGACAGCTCGGAGGCGCGGATCGTGCCCTCGACACCATCGGACAGCTGCACCACCGCGATCTTGGCATCAACGCTACTGATGATGCCCCTCACGATCGTGCCCTTTTCATGCAAGTCGAGGTAGTTCGACAACGGATCCTTGTCGAGCTGCTTGATGCCCAGCGAAATACGTTCGCGCTCGGCATCGACGCCCAGAACGATGGCGTCGATCTCGTCGCCCTTCTTGTACTTGCGGACGGCGTCCTCGCCGGTCTCGTTCCACGACAAATCGGACAGGTGCACCAGGCCATCGATGCCGCCGTCCAGACCGATGAAGATGCCGAAGTCGGTGATCGACTTAATGACGCCGGTAACCCGGTCGTTCTTGTTGTGGCGGGCCGCGAAATCTTCCCAGGGATTGGGCTGGCACTGTTTAATGCCGAGCGAAATCCGGCGGCGTTCCTCGTCGATGTCGAGCACCATGACCTCGACTTCCTGGCCGATATGCACCAGCTTGGAGGGATGCACGTTCTTGTTGGTCCAGTCCATCTCGGACACGTGCACCAGTCCTTCGACGCCGTCCTCGATCTCCACGAAGCAGCCGTAGTCAGCAAGATTGGTGACCTTGCCGAACAACCGCGCCTTGACCGGGTAGCGGCGCGCCAGGTCGACCCAGGGGTCTTCGCCCAGCTGCTTCAGGCCCAGCGAAACACGCATGCGTTCACGGTCGAACTTCAGCACCTTGACGTCGAGTTCCTGGCCGATGGTAACGACCTCGGATGGATGTTTGACGCGCTTCCACGCCATGTCGGTGATGTGCAGCAGGCCGTCGACGCCGCCCAGGTCGATGAACGCACCGTAATCGGTGAGATTCTTGACGATACCCTTGACGACCGCGCCTTCCTTCAGGTTGCTGATCAACGCCTCGCGTTCGGCGCTGCCTTCGCTTTCGACCACGGCGCGGCGCGACACCACGACGTTGTTGCGCTTGCGATCAACCTTGATGACCTTGAATTCGAGCGGCTTGCCTTCGAGATAGCTGGTATCGCGCACCGGGCGCACGTCTACCAGTGAACCGGGCAGGAAGGCGCGTATGCCTTCGACGTCGACGGTGAAACCGCCCTTGACCTTCTCGGTGATGATGCCGGTGACGGTTTCCGCAGCTTCCGCGGCCTTTTCCAGGCGCGTCCACGCCAACGCGCGCTTGGCCTTCTCACGTGAAAGCTTGGTGGCACCGGTGCCGTCTTCGATCGCATCCAGCGCTACGTCCACCTGATCGCCGACTGCGATCTCGAGTTCGCCGTTCTCGCCGCGGAACTGTTCGGTGGGGATCAGGCCTTCGGACTTGAGACCTGCATGGACGATAACCATTTCCGGTCCGATCGAAATGACGGTACCGGTGACGATGGAGCCCGGGCGCATGTTCGCGCCAATCAGGCTCTGCTCAAATAATTCTGCGAAACTCTCCGACATGTGAATGGTAACCTTTATCCGGAACCGGCTGCGTTGCCGTGTCAGGACCCTGTTTCCGCGTTGCCGCGGCTTGTTGAGTGAATGATTAATCGGACTGCCGGCATCTTCGGAAATTCATTCTAAAGACACACGCGCAACCGATCACCGTACAGTACATAGCGGCGGCGAATTGATAATATCGGCAAACTTTAGTTTTGCCGCCCGATCAGTTCGACGCCAATCCCTGCTCGCGGACCCTTTGCATCACCTCGCCGAAGACGGCATCGATACTCATGACGCTGGTATCGATCACATGCGCGTCCACTGCCGGCACCAAGGGTGAAACAGACCGTTCGCGGTCACGAGTATCGCGCTCGGCAATATCCTTGAGAAGGGCGGGCAGACTAACATCAATCCCTTTTCCTTTCAACTGCTTATACCGTCTTTTCGCACGCTCCTCGGCGCTCGCGGTCAGGAAGATCTTAAGGGGTGCGTCCGGGAACACCACCGTGCCCATGTCGCGGCCGTCGGCGATGAGTCCGGGCGGCTGGCGGAAGCCATGCTGCAGATCCAGCAGGGCGGCCCGCACCGCGGGCAGGGCGGCCACCCGGGACGCGGCACTGCCGGCCTCTTCGGTGCGAATGGCCTGGCTCACGTCTTCGCCGGCCAGGATGATCCGGAAACCCTCATCCGGATTGTCGCCCCTGGCGAAGCGAAGGTCCATTTTATTCGCCAGATCAGCAAGTTGCTTTTCATCGTGCAAGGCCACGCCGGCGCGTTGCGCGGCCTGGCCCAGGACCCGGTAGAGGGCGCCGCTATCCAGGAAATGCCAACCCAGCCACGTGGCCAAGCGGTAGCAGATCGTGCCTTTTCCGGTGCCGCTGGGTCCGTCCACCGCCACCACCGGGACCGCCATCGGCAGGGTTTGCGCGGTCATGGCCCCCTACTCCCCCACGATCGGCAGGCCCGCCGCCGCCGCCAGTTCAGGGAAGCCGGGGAAGGACGTGGCGACGTTGGCGCAATCAAGGACTTGCAGGGTCCCGCCGGCCCGCAACGCCGCCATGGCGAAGGCCATCGCCACCCGGTGATCGCCATGGCTGTCAATCTCGCCGCCCCCCAGGGTTCCGCCCTCGATGGTCATGCCGTCGGCCGCCGGGACGGCCGCGATGCCGAGCCGGCCCAGGCCTTCGGCCATCACCGCGATGCGGTCGCTTTCCTTCACCCTCAGCTCCGCGGCACCGGTGAGCACCGTCCGGCCGCGGGCGCAGGCGGCGGCGATGAAAAGCGCCGGGAACTCGTCGATGGCCAGCGGCACCAGACGCTCGTCGATGGCAATGCCGTGCAATTCGCCGCCGCGGATGCGGATGTCGGCGACCGGCTCGCCACCTTGCATGGCTTCGTTTTCGAGCGTGATCGCCGCGCCCATCTGGCGCAGGATCTCGATTACGCCGGTACGCGTTGGATTCATACCGACCGCCTCCAGGGTAAGGTCCGAACCCGGGGCGATGGCGGCGCCGACCATAAAGAACGCCGCCGAGGAGATATCGGCGGGCACCGCGATCGGCACCGCATTCAGCCTGCCGCCGCCGCGCAGGCAGACGCGTCCGTCCGTGGCCCCGATCGCATAGCCCAGTGCTTGCAGCATGCGTTCGGTGTGGTCGCGCGACGGTGCCGGCTCGCTGACGCAGGTTTCGCCTTGCGCATACAGACCGGCCAGCAACAGGCACGACTTGACCTGGGCGCTGGCTACCGGCATCGCATAGTCGATCCCGGCCAGAGTTGTGCCGCCGTGAATACGAAGCGGCGCCGTGCCACCCTCGCCGCATTCGATGCGTGCGCCCATGCGCGCCAGCGGATCGGTCACGCGCCGCATCGGCCGGCGCATCAGCGAACTGTCGCCCACGAGTTCCGTGTCGAAGCGCTGTCCCGCCAGCAGGCCGGCCAAGAGGCGCATGGAAGTACCGGAGTTGCCCAGGTCCAGTGGTTTCCCCGGCGGCGTCAGGCCGTCGATGCCGACGCCGTGAATCGTGACACGCCTGCCGTCGCGCTCGATGCGCACGCCCATGGCGCGAAACGCCGCCAGCGTTGCCAGCGTATCCTCGCCCTCGAGAAAACCCTCTATCTCAGTCACGCCGTCGGCGATGGCGCCGAGCATGAGCGCCCGGTGCGAGATGGACTTGTCGCCCGGCACGCGGATCCGGCCCCGCAGCCTGCCGCCGGCGCGAACCTCGAAGCGGTCGTAGGACGCGCTCACTCGCCGACCCGCTTGCCTTTCGCCGCTATCAGGCTTTCACGCGTTTGCCTGGCGCGCTCGAACAACACCTCCAGGGCGGCGCCGTCGCCATCGCGGATTGCGTTCATCACCGCATCGATGCTGCTGCGGTAGGCCTCCAGCGCCTTGAGCAGCGCCCCATCATTAGCCAGTGCGATGTCGCGCCACATCACGGCGCTGCTGGAGGCGATGCGGGTGATATCGCGGAAACCGCCGGCCGCGAATCGGAGCAGTTCCGTGGTCGGCTCGGCGCGCGCCAGGCAATCGACCAGGGCGTAGGCCACCATGTGCGGCAGGTGGCTGGTGTAGGCCAGGATCTCGTCGTGTGCTTCCGGCGTCATGATTTCGACATAGGCGCCGGCCGCTTCCCACATGGCCTGTACGGCCTTGCACGGGGCCTCACCCGTATCGGCGACCGGCGTGAGGATCACCCGGTGATCGATGTAAAGATCGGCAAAGGAGGCGGCGATACCGCTTTGCTCGGTGCCTGCAATAGGATGGCCGGGCACGAAGCGTGCAAACGTTTCACCCAGCACCGCGCGCGCGTCGGCGATGACGGATGCCTTGACGCTGCCGGCGTCGGTCACGATCGTGTCCGGGCCCAGGTGCACGGCAATCTTTTCGAATATTGAGCGCATGCTGCCAACCGGTGTTGCCACAAGCACCATGTCGGCACCCGCAACCGCCTGGGCCGGCTCCGTGCTGTAGCGATCGATAACGCCCAGCTCGACGCCTTTTTGCAGATCGGCGGCATTGCGTCCGCACCCCACGACTTCCCCGACGGTCCCGGCGCGCTTCAGCGCCCGCGCCAGCGACCCGCCGATCAACCCGACGCCGATGATTGCCAGTCGCTCAATCGGCATGACCGCCATCCGCCGTCAGCCCCGAACCGCCTCGGCCAGGGCGGCGAGAAAGCGCTCGTTCTCCGCTTGCGTGCCGATGGTGACGCGAAGGTGGCGCGGCAGACCGTAATTGGCGACCGGCCTGACTATCACGCCCCGGCGCAACAGTTTTTCGTAGACCGACGCCGCATCGCCGACTTCGACGCAGACGAAATTTCCGACCGAGGGAATGTAAGCAAGGCCCAGCTGCCGGAAGCCCGCCTCCAGCCGCCGCATCCCGTCGCGGTTGCAACTGACACTTGCGGCAATATGCGCCTCATCCTCCAGCGCCGCCGTGGCACAGGCCAGTGCCAGGCTGTTGAGGTTGAACGGCTGCCTCACGCGGTTGAGGATGTCAGCCAGGGCAGTGCCGGAAACACCGTAGCCGACGCGCAGGCCGGCCAGTCCATAAATCTTGGAGAACGTGCGAGTGACCAGCAGATTGGGAAATTCCGCCAGCCATTGCGTGCAGTCCGGGTAGTCCGTTTCCTCGACATACTCGAAGTAGGCCTCGTCGACGACGGCGATAACATCATCAGGCACCGTGCGCAGGAAAGCGTGCAGCACGTCGGCCGGCATCCAGGTACCGGTCGGATTGTTCGGGTTGGCAACGAAGATCACCCGGGTCTGCGCCGTGATTGCGCCGTGCATCGCCTCCAGGTCGTGGCCAAAGTTTACCGCCGGCACCGTCACGGCTCGCCCACCCACCGCCTGGGTGACCAGCGGATAGACCGCGAAGGCATGTTGCGAAAACATGACATCGTCACCGGGCGACACGAAAGCGCGTGCCACCAGTTCCAGGATCTCGTTGGAGCCGTTGCCCAGGGTGATGTTGGCGGGCGTCACGCCGAGCCGCTGCGACAACGCCGCCTTCAGCTCGAAGCCGTTGCCGTCCGGGTAACGATTCAGTTCCTTCAATACCGCGGCGACGGCCGATACGGCCCGCGGGCTCGGGCCGAGCGGATTCTCGTTGGACGCGAGCTTGATCACGTCGGCGATGCCGTACTCGCGCTGCAGCTCTTCGATCGGCTTGCCGGGCTGGTAGGGCTGCAAGCCGCGCACGCCGGGAACGGCGACTGAAAGCAAATCGCTCATGCCACCTCCATGACAAAAATGGCGCACTGACTGCGCGCGCCAACGGGACGATGGTGGGTACGTAGGCTCATATGGAAGCAAGTCTCCCCGAAAAGCGTGTGTCCGGCACGACGGTGCCGGGGATCTACAGAACGGCCCTGGGATACGAACCCAGAAGCTTCACCATTGCGGCGCGTTCGCCCAGACGCCGCAGCGCCTCGGCCACTTTCGCGTCCTCGACGTGGCCTTCCAGGTCGACGAAAAACAGGTAGTCCCACATGCCTCGGCGCGACGGACGGGATTCGATCCGGCTCATGCTGACACCGCCCTCCGCGAACGCACCGAGCACCTGGTACAGCGAACCAGGCTTGTTGGAAGTGGAAAACAGCAGCGTGGTCTTGTCGTCACTGCTGACGCCGGCGCTCTGGTGGCCTATCACCAGGAAGCGCGTGGTGTTGGTTGGATCGTCCTCGATACCGCTGGCCAGTGTGCCAAGGCTGTAGAGTTCCGCCGCCGCCTCGCCGGCAATCGCCGCGGCGGGAGGATCGCCGGCGGCCATACGCGCCGCCTCGGCGTTGCTGGACACTGCGATGCGTTCGGCATTGGGCAGGTTGCGATCCAGCCAGTGCCGGCATTGCCCCAGCGCCTGCTGGTGCGCGAACACGCGCTGGATGGCCTGCAGATCGGCAGCCTTGCTCAGCAGGTTGTGGCGTATGCGCAGTTCCACCTCGCCGCAAATCTTGAGCGGCGATTGCATGAAACTGTCCAGGGTGTGATGGATCACGCCTTCAATGGAGTTCTCGACAGGCACCACCCCGTAATGACACTCGCCGGCTTCGACCTCGCGAAACACCTCGGCGATCGAGGCGTATGGCTGGGTGCTGACCGAATGCCCGAAATGTTTGAGCGCCGCCGCCTGGGTATAGGTACCCTCGGGGCCCAGGTAGGCGATGGCAAGGGGCTGTTCCAGCGCCAGGCACGCCGACATGAGTTCCCGGAACAGGCGCGCGATCTCCTCGTCGGCCAGCGGCCCGGGATTACTATCGATGATCCGCCGCAGCACCTGCGCCTCGCGCTCGGGACGGTAATAGCCGACCACGCCTGGCGCCCCCTTGACCTCGGCAACGCTGCGCGCAAGCGCGGCGCGGCGGCTGATCAGTGCCAGCAGTTCGACGTCGACTGCGTCGATCTGTTCGCGAAGTTGTTCGAGCTCCTTGTGATTGCTCATTGCCAGCGTATCTGCCGGATACGGATCAGGTGGCGGGATCGGAGGTGGGACCGTCGACCGGCGTTTCGCCGTCGGCTTGCGCCTCGGCGGCTTCTTCGCCGCTGTCGTCGATGCGTTCGACGCCAACCAGCTTTTCGCCTTCGGCAATGTTCACCAGCCGCACACCCTGGGTATTGCGGCCCATGACGGAAATGCCGCCCGCCGGCGTGCGGATGAGCGTGCCGGCATTGCTGATCAGCATAATCTCGTTGTCATCGGTGACCGAAATCGCACTGACCACTTCGCCGTTGCGCCCGGTGGTCTGGATCGCAATTACGCCCTGGCCGCCGCGGCCGTGCGCCGGGAAATCCTCGATCGGCGTACGCTTGCCGTAGCCGTTGACCGTCGCCGTAAGGATCGTGCTGTACTGGTCGGGAATGATCAGCCCGATGACGCTCTGCCCTTCGCCCAGCCGCATGCCGCGCACGCCTCGCGCAGTGCGTCCCATGGGCCGCACTTCATCCTCGCCAAACCGGATGACCTTGCCGATATTATTGAACAGCATGACGTCGCACTTCCCGTCAGTCAGCGCCACCCCGACCAGTTCATCGCCGTCCGGAAGATCGACGGCAATGATGCCGGACGGCCGGGGCCGCGAATAATCGGCCAGCGGCGTCTTCTTCACCGTGCCCTGGCGCGTCGCCATGAGCACGTAGTGATCGGCAACGAACTGCTTGATCGGCAGCGCCGCGGTGATGCGCTCGCCTTCGGTCAGCGGCAGCAGGTTTACGATCGGCTTGCCACGCGCCTGCGGACCGGCCTGCGGGAACTGATAGGCCTTGAGCCAGTAAAGCCTGCCCCGATTGGAGAAACACAGGATCGTGTCGTGGGTGTTGGCGATGATGAGCCGTTCGACGAAATCCTCTTCACGCGTAGTCGCGGCAATACGTCCGCGCCCGCCGCGTCGCTGCGAACGATAGACGTCCATCGGCTGCGACTTGGCGTAGCCGGCATGCGACAACGTGACCACCACGTCTTCCGGCGTAATCAGGTCCTCGTCGTTGAAATCCTGGTGCGCCTGGACAATCTCCGTCCTGCGGTCGTCGCCATACCGATCCCGCACGTCCGTCAGTTCGTCGCGTATCACCTGCAGCAACCGTTCCGGACGCGCGAGGATGTCGAGGAAATCAGCAATGTTGCCGAGCACGTCCCCGTACTCAGCCATGATCTTATCCTTTTCCAGGCCGGTCAGTCGCTGCAACTTGAGATCGAGGATCTCCTGCGCCTGGACCTCGGACAGGCGATAGCCATCCGGCGTCAGACCCAGCTCCGGTGCCAGATCCAGCGGCTTGGACGCCTCGCTGCCGGCGCGCTCCAGCATCTGCAGGACCACCCCGGGCGGCCACGGTCGCGCGACCATTCGTTGCTTCGCCTCGGCCGGATTGGCGGAGGACTTGATGAGTTCGATCACGGGATCGATGTTGGCGAGGGCGACGGCGAGGCCTTCCAGCTTATGGGCACGTTCGCGCGCCTTGCGCAGATCGTAGACCGTGCGCCGCGTCACCACCTCACGGCGATGGCGGATGAAGGCATCGAGCAGTTGCTTGAGGTTCAGCAGGCGCGGCTGGCCGTTGACCAGGGCCACGCAGTTGATGCCGTAGACCACCTGAAGCTGCGTGTGCTGGTAGAGATTGTTGAGCACGATGTCGGGCACTTCGCCGCGGCGCAGTTCGACCACCATACGCATGCCGTCCTTGTCGGACTCGTCGCGCAGTTCGCGTATGCCCTCGATCTTCTTGTCCTTGACCAGCTCGGCGATCTTTTCCATCAGCCGAGCCTTGTTGACTTGGTAAGGCAGTTCGGTCACCACGATACGCTGGCGTTCATCATCGCCGTGGGTTTCGATGGTGGTGCGTGCGCGCACGAAGATACGCCCGCGTCCAGTGCGGTACGCCTCGTTGATGCCGCTGACGCCGCTGATGATGCCGGCCGTGGGGAAATCGGGACCCGGTATAATCTGCATCAGGCCGGCGATGTCGAGATCGGGGTTTTCCATCAGC